>NZ_CALFQK010000112.1:0-34650 GCF_937921195.1 uncultured Salinicola sp. | reverse complement strand
GCTGCGCGCGGCCATGACCACATCGTGGTCGGTCATCGCGCCGTAGTGGAACAGGCTGACCAGCAGCGGTTCGGCCAGCAGTATCAGCGCCAGCGCGGCCGGCAGCCCGATCAGCAGCACCATCCGCAACGCCCAGTCCAGCATGCGCGCGAAATGTTCCCGGGATTCGTCGGCATGGCGCTTGGAGAGCGCCGGCAGAATCACCGTGGCGATGGCGATCCCGAACACCCCCAGCGGTAACTCCACCAGCCGATCGGAGTAGTAGAGCCAGGAGACACTGCCGGAAACCAGGAACGATGCCAGCACCGTATCCAGCAGCAGGTTGATCTGCGAGACGGAGACCCCGAACAGCGCCGGGGTCATCAAGCGCAGAATGCGCCGGACGCCGGGATGCCTGAACCGCGCTCGCGGACGCGGCATCAGCCCCAGCCGGGCCAGAAACGGAAGCTGGAACAGCAGCTGGGCCGCACCGGCGATCAGCACCCCCCAGGCCAGCCCCATGGCCGGATCGTCCATCCAGGGAGTCAGCCACAGCGCCGCACCGATCATGCAGACGTTGAGCAGCACCGGCGTAAAAGCGGGTATCGCGAAGCGTTCCCAGGTGTTGAGCACGCTGCCGGCAAAGGCCGTCAGCGAGATCAGCAATAGATAGGGAAAGGTCAATCGCAGCATGTCGGCGGTCAGGGCCAGCTTGCCGGGATCCGCCTTGAAGCCGGGAGCGAAGAGCCATACCAGCCATGGCGCGGCGGCGATGGCCAGCGCGGTGATCAGCGCCAGTACCACGCTGAGGCTGCCGGAGACGGCGTCGAGCAGCTCGCGAACCTCGGCCCGGGTGCGCCGGGTGGCGTACTCCGAGAGCACCGGTACGAAAGCCTGGTTGAATGCCCCTTCTGCGAACAGGCGGCGCATGAAGTTGGGAATCTTGAACGCCACGAAAAACGCGTCCGCACCGCTACCGGCGCCCAGCAGCGCGGCGATCACCACATCTCTCGCCAGGCCGAGCACGCGTGACAGCAGCGTCATCGTGCTGACGACCATGCCGGAGCGCAGCAGGCCGCAGCGCGAAACCGGGGTCGCGGTCCCCGCCTCCACCGCCTCCACCGCGTCGGCCGCCGTCGCCTTGTCCGCCGTCTCTTCCGCAGGTCCGTGTTCGCTCATGACGCGCCGTCACTCACTCCAGGAAATCTCTCATCGCGCGCTTCGCTGCCCCTGTGGCGATCTCGAGTCGGTGCTCTCGAGACCCTGGCTTCGGTGCCGCGACCTCGACGCCCGTGTCACGAAAGGCGGCCACAAGAAATCGCCGGGAGCGATTTCTGGCGTCGCGCAGCGAGGGCCAGCAGGGTGGCCGCCATGGATGGCAGGCCACAAAAAAACCGGCCGAAGCCGGTTTTTCGTCAAGCGCGTCCGGCTCAGGCAGCCAGCGCCTTAATTCGCTTGTTCAGGCGACTCTTGATGCGCGCGGCCTTCTTCTTGGACAGGGCGTCCTTGTCGGCGATGCGATCGATGACCGGCTGAGCGGCCTTGAACTCGGTGTTCGCCTGCGCCTGATCGCCAGACTGGATAGCCTTGATCACACGCTTGATATAGGTACGCACCATGGAACGCTGACTAGCGTTGAGCTTGCGGCGGTCTTCCGCCTGACGTGCGCGCTTGCGCGCCTGCTTGGTATTCGCCACCGTCGACTCCTTGGAGATGTTGACAGTCAATTCTGTAAGTTAAATCACCCAGGACAGCCTCGAAACCGCTTCAGGCAACCCTGAATGATTCGGCCGAATGTTCGATGGCCCCCAAATCGGGAAGCGTCTCGGAGCCATCTTAGACTGCGATTCAGGCAGTCTTAACGGGCCATGTCTGAGAGGATGCGGGATTCTATCACAGGGCCCATGGGGTATCCAGCAGCAACTGACAATTCCGGATCGTTTCAGATCACCACCAGATTGTCGCGGTGAATCAACTCCGGCGCTTCCATGTAGCCCAGGATCTCGGCGATGCGCCGGCTGGGTTGTCCCACGAGCCGAGCAGCGTCGGCGCTCGAGTAATTGACCAACCCCTTGGCCACTCGCACGCCTCGCTCGTCGACACACACCACCATGTCTCCGCGTCGAAAGGCGCCCTCCACCTGCTTGACCCCCACCGGCAACAGGCTCGATCCCTGGCCACGCAGCACCTTGACCGCACCGGCATCCAGGGTCAACGTGCCGCGCACCTGCAGCTGTCCGGCAAGCCAGCGCTTGCGAGCCGCCAGCGGCGCGTGATCTGGGTAGAGCAGTGTTCCCAGCGACGCGCCCTCGAGCAGCCGGGTCAGCACCGCCGACTGGCGCCCGCTGGCGATCGCGGTGACCGCGCCTGACCGCGCCGCCAGACGTGCCGCCCGCAACTTGGTCGCCATGCCGCCTCGGCCCAGCAGACCCCCGCCACCGGCGACCGCATCGAGGCCGGGATCGTCCGCCCGGGCCTCGTCGATCAGCCTGGCATCGGCGTTGTGACGCGGATCGGCGTCGAACAGCCCCTCCTGGTCGGTGAGAATCAGCAGCGCATCGGCCTCGAGCAGGTTGGCGACGAGCGCGCCCAGGGTGTCGTTGTCACCGAAGCGGATCTCGTCGGTGACGACGGTATCGTTCTCGTTGATCACCGGGATCACGTCGAGCTGCACCAGGGTACGCAGGGCGGAGCGCGCATTCAGATAGCGCTTGCGATTGGAGAGATCGTCGTGGGTCAGCAGCACCTGGGCACTGCGCAGGCCATGGCGGGCGAAATGCGTTTCGTAGCACCGGGACAGCCCGCTCTGGCCGACGGCAGCGGCAGCCTGCAGCTCGTGCACGGAGGTCGGCCGCACGTGCCAGCCCAGCCTGACCATGCCCTCGGCGATGGAGCCGGAGGAGACCAGCACCACCTCGACGCCGCGACGATGCAGCTCCGCCATCTGGTCGACCCAGCCACCGATGGCCGCGTCGTCGAGCCCGCGCCCATCGTTGGTCAGCAGCGCGCTGCCGATCTTGACCACGACCCGCTTCGCGCCTTCGAGGACACCGCGCCCCATACGTTCATCCGTCGCCATCTCACTCTCCGCCCGACATGCCCCGACCCACGGTTGGCTCAACGCGTGTATTCCACCTCGACGTCATGATCGTCGTCGTCGTCATCGTCGAACTCCTCGACGACTTCGCCACGCTTGACCCGCAGACGGGTCTGGTGCGCTTCCACCCGCTCCACCGATTCGGCCTCCATGCGCCGGCGCATCTCGCGCTCGCGCTCCGCGGCCTCTTCGTCGTCGTTCTCCAGCTGCCGCTGCTCGGTGAGCCAGCGGTGCGCCGCCTGAACCAGTTCGCCAGTGCCGTCGCTGGAGATCGCCGAAATCCGGAACACCGGCCCCTGCCAGTCGAGCCGCGAGACGATATCCGCCACCCGCGCTTCACACTCCTCCGCCGGCAGCAGATCGAGCTTGTTGACCACCAGCCAGCGCGGCAGCTCCGCCAGCGTTGGCGAGAACTGCGACAGCTCCCGGGCGATCGCCTCGACCGCCGCAACCGGATCGGACTCGTCGAACGGTGCGGCATCGACCACATGCAGCAGCAGCCGCGTGCGGGTGAGGTGCTTGAGAAAGCGCAGCCCGAGCCCGGCGCCATCCGAGGCCCCTTCGATCAGCCCGGGGACGTCCGCCATCACGAAGTGCTCGTGCGTGCCGAGCTTGACCACCCCCAGGTTGGGCACCAGCGTGGTGAAGGGGTAGTTGGCCACCTTCGGCTTGGCCGCGGAGACCGCCCGGATCAAGGTGGACTTGCCGGCGTTGGGCATGCCCAGCAGGCCCACGTCGGCCATCACCTTCATCTCCAGGCGCAGCTTGCGCCGCTCGCCGTCGGTGCCGGGCGTGGTCCGGCGCGGCGAGCGATTGGTCGAGGACTTGAAATGAATGTTGCCAAGTCCACGACGCCCGCCCTGTGCCACCAGCACCACCTGGCCCTCGGCGGTGACGTCGGCAATCACCTCGAGGGTGTCCTCGTCGATCACCGTGGTGCCCACCGGCACCTTGACGTGGAGGTCGTCGCCGGCCTTGCCGCTCATCTGGCGACCCTGCCCCTGCTGGCCGCTCTGCGCCTTGTAGAAGCGCTGGAACTTGAAGTCGATCAGGGTATTCAGCGACTCGTCGCCGATCAGGTAGACATTGCCGCCATGGCCGCCGTCACCGCCATCGGGGCCGCCCTTGGGCACATACTTTTCGCGCCGGAAGCTAAGGCAGCCGTTACCGCCCCTGCCGGCTTCGACGGTGATCGAGGTTTCATCGACGAACTGCATGTCACTCTCCCGGCGGCGAGCGCCGCACGCGTGGATACCGCATGATATTGCCGCAACAACGAAAAAGCCCCGCCTGAGCGGGGCTTTTCATACAAGGTCCGTGACGTCTCAGGCGGAGACTACACTCACGAACTTGCGGTTTCTCGGGCCTTTCTGCTCGAACTTGATGACGCCGTCATTCAGTGCGAACAGCGTGTGGTCCTTGCCGATACCCACACCGCTACCCGGATGGAACTTGGTGCCGCGCTGACGGACGATGATGTTGCCGGCCGTAGCCTTCTGTCCACCGTACAGCTTGACACCCAGGCGTTTGGATTCGGAATCGCGACCGTTGCGCGTACTACCGGCGGCCTTCTTATGAGCCATGGCGAATACCTCTCTCTGGGGGAATGTCCCGCTTAAGCGGAGATTCCGGTGATCTTGACTTCAGTGAACCACTGGCGGTGGCCCTGACGCTTCATGTGATGCTTGCGGCGGCGGAACTTGATGATCTGCACCTTGTCGCCGCGGCCGTGAGAAACGATCTCAGCGGACACCTTGGCGCCGCCGACCAACGGAGCGCCGACCTTGATGTCGTCACCGTCGGCGACCAGCAGGACCTGGTCGAATTCCAGGGTCTCGCCGGTCGGCACTTCCAGCTTCTCGAGCTTGAGTGTCTGACCTTCCTGCACGCGGTATTGCTTACCGCCACTCTTGATAACAGCGTACATAACTCTTTCTCCAGGGCTTTTGGAGCCTAAGCTCGTCGGCCAAGCTCATCGGTACGGATCGCTCTTTCATCGACCTGCGTCGAGTGGTGCCCCTTCCGGCAACCATCTGACAGGGAGCATGATGAGTTGGGCGGCGGATTATAACGATTGCAGCCAAACCAGGCAAGCCTTTGCGGTACCGACGCGCTACTGACATCCACCGATGCCGGCGCCGGCGCGAAACGCGGGTCCGTCGCCGCGCCTCGTCGGTTGACGCACCTGTAGGCGCCACCTAGCATACCCCCTCACATCGCCTCTCTCGGCCCGACTCAGAGCGGCCCCACCCGATTCATTGACAAGCCGACCATGCAATCCAACGCTGCATCCATCCATGCATCGGTGGCTGAGGACTTCGCCGCCGTCAATCGTACGATTCTCGATCAGTTGGCGTCGCGAATCCCGCTGGTCGAGACCATCGGCCAGTACATCATCGAGAGTGGCGGCAAGCGGCTGCGCCCGTTACTGGTGCTCCTGGCAGCGCGCGCGCTGGACTACCCCGGTGACAAGCACATCACCCTGGCGACCCTGATCGAGTTCATGCACACCTCCACGCTGCTGCACGACGACGTCGTCGACGAGTCCAGCCGGCGGCGCGGCAAGGCTACCGCCAACGACACCTGGGGCAATGCGCCGTCGGTGCTGGTCGGCGACTTTCTCTACTCGCGCTCGTTCCAGATGATGGTCGAGGTCGGGTCGATGCGGATCATGCAGGTACTCTCCAGCGCCACCTGCGTGATCGCCGAGGGCGAAGTCCAGCAGTTGACCAATATCGGCAATGCCGACATCGAGGAGTCGGATTACTTCGATACCATTCAGGGCAAGACGGCCATGCTGTTCGAGGCGGCTTCCCACAGCGGCGCCATTCTCGCCGACGCCAATGCCGAGCAGGAGCAGGCGCTGCAGCTCTACGGCCGTTACCTGGGGCTCGCGTTCCAACTGGTCGACGACCTGCTCGACTACCAGGGTGACGCCGACACCATGGGCAAGAACGTGGGCGACGATCTCGCCGAGGGCAAACCGACGTTGCCGCTGATCCACGCCATGCGCGAAGGGACGCAGGAGCAGTCCGAGCTGATCCGCCAGGCGATCACCGACGGAGGCCTGGAACGGCTGGCGGACGTGCTGGCGATCGTGCGCGAAACCGGCGCTCTCGACTACACCCAGCGTCGCGCCGAGGAGATGGCCGAGAAGGCCCGTGCACAGCTGGAGATCCTGCCGCCAAGCCCTTATCGCGACAGCATGGAAACACTGACGCGGGTGGCCGTCGAGCGTGACGTCTAAAAGGCAGCACGATCGGGGTTGCACCACGCCCTTCGATGAGTATAATTCACCTCCGTCGAACAGCCCCAAACGGCACGAATCGACGATTTGATCGGAATATAGCTCAGCTTGGTAGAGCGCTGCCTTCGGGAGGCAGAGGTCGTAGGTTCGAATCCTGCTATTCCGACCACCGTATTGCGAAACGCCCGTTCAGGCCCTGCCTGGCGGGCGTTTTTACGTCTGGCCCGGCGTGGCCGTCCAGCCTCGACCGCAACGCTCCGCGCAGCGCCTCTTGCGCCCCGGCCGCGTCTCGCGCGGAAGCGCTCGACCGCCGGCCCCACCTAAGAAGCATGGGCAAGCGTGGCCACACTCCCTAAAGTGGTACAGGAGAGGGATAGAGGAAGCTCTCCGGAAGGCCTCGGGGAACCCCAGCCTGGACAGGGTGGCGCCGAGTCGAACACGCCTGCGCCTTGCGGAGACGTCGCTCGGGCCGAATCCCGCCTCTCGCCACCAGCGCTTGCCAGGGACCTGTCCGCTACAGGCATGCCCGCCAGGAGAATTCTCATGTTCACATGGCTTCGCACCACCACCATCACGCTCTGTCTTGCCTTGGCCAGCGTCGCCCAGGCCAGCGCACAGGAGAGCGAGCCACCGCCCCCCTGGCCGGCGAAAGCCATCGAGGCGTCCCAGGCCCAGTGCCGCGCCAATATCACCGCCAGTGGCATCGAAGGGCCCAAGGTCGAGCGCTACTGCGAATGCGCCACCAAGGCCCTGCAGGCGCGTTTTTCCGCCGCCGAGGTCCGCAAGATGCAACGCGACTACGATCCAGGCGATCGCGAAGACAGCCGCCCCCCAGAGCTCGACAAGACCCTCGACCAGTGCTCGCCGGTCCTCGAGTCCCAGTAAACGCCGCCTTTGTTCACCTCCCGCATCCGCGATGCGATTGCTGCAGCCAGAGGAGCGAGCCTCGCGGGCCCACCCGAGCCGCCAGCGTGCTATCGGGCGTCGCTTGGGCGGCGATGCCCCCACGGGCGCGGGTGCTTGACAATTCCTCGCGATCGACTGAACTCCAGATAGCGGCTTTCTCAGAAAACTTAGCCGCCCCACGATTCGCAAGGAGAAGGATTCTCATGCCAGCCATCACCGCAACTCGCGCGCTTCGCATGGCGTTGTTCGGCCTGACCGTCGGCTGTTTCGCCGCCAGCGCCCTGGCGGCACAGAACATCCCCAACAACCTGCGCGGCACCATTACCGCCGTCAGCGACGACGGCATCACCGTCGAGTCCATCACCGACGGCAGCAGCCACCGGGTGACCATCGGCGATGACACCCGACTCGCCGCCGTCAGCAAGAGCAGCCTCGACGAAATAGAAGAAGGAACGTTCATCGGCACCGCCAACCTGCCCGGCGAGGACGGGCAGCCGGCGAAAGCGCTGGAGATGGTGATCTTCCCGGAATCGATGAAAGGCACCGGTGAAGGCGACTACCCCTGGGATATGCCGCGTGGCGCCACCGAGGGGGGATTCGGCGGTGAAAAACTGGGCGGCAGCGGCAGTGGCTCGACCATGACCAATGGTACCGTCAGTGCCACCGACGGCGGTGGCGAGATGGGCGGCGCCCCCGGCGGCTCGACCATGACCAACGGCACCGTGAACCGTGCCGCCGACGAAGACGGCATGATGACGCTGACCGTCGACTACGGCGATGGCAGCAAGCAGATTCTCGTGCCGAGCGATGTGCCCACCGTGAAGGTCAGCAAGGGCTCCATGGACGATCTCGAGCAGGGTGCGGCGGTCTTCGTCGCCGGAGACATCACCCAGGATCCGATCGAGGCCAAGGCGGTGATCGTCGGGCTCGACGGTACCGTGCCCCCGATGTGAACCACTGCCGCAGCCGGCCACGCCCCGCTGGCCGCTGACGAGACTCGCTCAGCCGTCGTCGCGCACCTCCTGCCGGCGACGCTCCCTGTTGCGCCGATAGCGCCGGACCAGCGCCAGCCAGCCGGCGGCAGCCAGCATCGCGGCAAGCGTCGCGCCCTGCCACGGTCTCGCGGCATCCCCCAGCACGGTCTCCAGCGTGATGATCAGGATGAACCCCGCCGCCTGGCTGGCGATCGCGATGCGCCGCAGGCCATCTCTTTGCCTTGTCCCCGCCATGCCCCCTCCTCGAGCCCTGGATGGACGCCGGCGCAGTGTAACGCCGTTGACCGGGCATGCCGAATCCTTCAATGCTTAAGGCCGACCCCGGTTTAGGCTAGAATGCGTCGCCCATTCGATCCGTTCCCGCAGCGTACACACGACCGAGGCACCATGAGCGATTTCTCTCCCGGCCAGCGTTGGATCAGCGACGGCGAAACCGAGCTCGGGCTCGGCACCATCCTCACCGTCGATGCACGCAGCGTTACCGTGCTGTTCACCGCCAGTCAGGAAACCCGCACCTATAGCGCCCGCCAGGCCCCATTGACCCGGGTGGTGTTCGGGCCCGGCGATCGCATCGATACCGCCGACGGCGGCCAACTGACCGTCGAGCGCATCGAGGAACGCGATGGGTGCGTGATCTATCATGGCCGGACCGACGACGGCGCGGCCGTGTCGCTCAGCGAAGCCAAGCTCTCCGACAGCATGCGTTTCCACCAGGCGCAGGACCGCCTGCTGACCGGACAGGTCGATCGCAACGACTGGTTCGAATTGCGCTACCGCTCGCTGCATCACCACCAGCGTATCGCCCGCAGTCCGGCGCTGGGGCTCGCGGGACCCCGTATCGATCTGATCCCGCACCAGCTGTACATCGCCGACGAGGTGTCACGGCGTCACGCGCCCCGCGTGCTGCTTGCCGACGAAGTCGGGCTGGGCAAGACCATCGAAGCCGGGCTGATCCTGCATCGCCTGCTGTTGACCGGACGCGTCGACCGCGCCCTGATCCTGGTGCCCTCCAGCCTGACCCATCAGTGGCTGATCGAACTGCTGCGCCGCTTCTCGCTTTCGGTCACCCTGCTGGACGAGGCCCAGAGCGAGGCATTCGACGAAGAGAACCCCTTCGAGAGCGGCCAGTGCATCCTGGCCAGCCAGGAGTGGCTATTCGCCAATCCCCATCGTCAGCGCCAGATCGAGGCGTGCCAGTGGGACCTGCTGATCGTCGACGAGGCACACCACCTCGACTGGTCGCCGCAGGCCGAGGGACCGGGCTATGCCTGCATCGAGAGACTCTCGGCGCGTATCGCGGGCCTGCTGCTGTTGACCGCGACGCCGGAGCAGATGGGACTGGAGAGCCATTTTGCCCGACTGCGCCTGCTCGACCCCGATCGCTACCACGACCTGGAGCGCTTTCGTGAAGAGGAGGCCGGCTACGCGGCCGTGGCGGCGGCGATCGAGGCGCTCGAGCGGCTGCCGGGCAACGCCGCCGACCGCGACCGCATCGGCGCCATCATCGATGACGGCGACAGTCGCGCGCTGCTCGAGACGCTGCTGGACAGCGAGAGCGATACCGGCCAGCGGGAGAGCGCGCGCCGCCAGCTGCGCGAACAGTTGCTGGACCGCCATGGCACCGGCCGCGTCATGTTCCGTAACAGCCGGCGCCATGTCGGGGGATTTCCCGAGCGCCACCTCCACGTCGCCTCGTTGTCGATGCCATCGGCCTATCGCGACCAGTTCCAGGAGCTGCGCGAGGGCAACGACCACTTTGCCGCCCGGCTGACCGCTGCCGACCTGAGTACGCACGAGGCTCGCCTCTATCCCGAAGCGGCCTACCGCGCCCTGCACGATGATGCGAACCACGATGAGGTCCAGTGGTGGCGATTCGATCCCCGGGTCGAATGGCTGATCGGCCAGCTCGAGACCCTGGGCAGCCAGCAGAAGGTCCTGGTGATCGCCCATCGGCGCCAGACCGCCGTGGATCTGGCCGAGGCGATGCGCGTGCGCGCCGGCGTCCAGGCACCGGTCTTCCATGAAGAGATGAGCCTGGTCGAGCGCGATCGCGCCGCCGCCGCCTTCGCCGACGACGATAGCGGCTGCCAGTTGCTGATCTGCTCCGAGATCGGTTCCGAGGGGCGCAACTTCCAGTTCTGCCATCACCTGGTGATGTTCGACCTGCCGTGGCATCCCGATCTGCTGGAGCAGCGCATCGGACGACTCGACCGCATCGGCCAGCTGCACCCCATCGACATTCACGTCCCGGTGATCGAAGGCAGCCCCAGCGAAGCACTGCTGCGCTGGTATCGGGATGGTCTCGCCGCATTCGAGGCCCCGCACGCGGCGGGGGGCGACGTGCTCGAGGCTTTCGGCGACGCCTTGCGCGAGAGCCTCGACGACGGTGATGAGGACAGTGGCGGCCTGGACGCCCTGATCGAGGAGACCCGCACCTTCAACGACGCCCGCCTCGCCGAACGCGAAGCCGGTCGCAACCGGCTACTGGAGTGGAATGCGTGCCGCCCCGAGCGCGCCGATGCGGTGATCAGCACGGTGGTGGAGCAGGACAACGACAGCGCCCTGCCACGCTACGTCGATCAGGCGCTGGACGTCTTCGGCGTCGACAGCCGGGATCTCGGCAACGGGCTGATGCATCTCACGCCGGGCGCCCACATGATCGACAGCCTTCCCGGCCTGGCCCAGGGCGACGAGGGGTTCACCGTCACCTACTCGCGCGCAAGGGCGCTGGCACGCGACGACATCCAGCGTCTCTCCTGGGAACACCCGCTGGTGATGACCGTGATGGAGCGCGTGCTCGACTCCAGCCTCGGCAACACCGCGCTCGCCCTGCTCAAGCATCCCAGCATTCCCGGCGGCAGATTGATGCTCGAGCTGATCTACCGCACCCACTGCCCGGCTCCGCGCCGACTGCAGCTGGGACGCTTCCTGCCGGACACGGGTATTCGCGTCCTGCTCGACGAGAGCGGCGCCAACCTGTCGGACAAGGTCACGTTCAGCGGACTCTCCCGCAACCTTCAGCGGGTCAAGAAAGGCGTTGCCAGGGAACTGCTGAAGTCGCGTCACGACCAGTTGCGCAAGCTGCTGGTGGAAGGCGAGCGGGAGGCACAACGCGAACTGCCGACGCTGGTCGAGCGCGCGCAGCGAGAGATGCGGGAAACGCTGGACCTGGAACTCTCGCGGCTCAAGGCGTTATCGCGACACAACGGCGCCATTCGCGACGACGAAATGCGAGCGATGAGCGACGAGCGCCAAGCCCTCGATAGCGTCATCGAGAGCGCGTCGCTGCGTCTCGACGCGGTGCGGGTGATCGTCACCGTCGACAAGGACGCGCGATAGGCCCCGCCGAAGCTCTCTTGTCGAGGCGGCAATCGCCGCCCGCGGGTCAGCGTGAAACGATTGCCGCCAGCGCCTCGTCCAGGGTGGGGTAGCGGAAGGTGAAGCCGGCCTCCTGCAGCCGTTGCGGCCGCATGCGGGCGCCGGTCAGCAGCAGACGCGACATCTCTCCCAGCCCGAGCTTCAGCACCGGGGCGGGCACGCAGAGCGCCGTGGGACGATGCAGATGACGTCCCATGGCACGGGTGAACTCGGCATTGGTCACCGGATTGGGCGCCGAGCCGTTGAAAGCCCCGCTCAACGAGGATTCCGCGAGCAGGAACTCGATCGCGCCGACCAGGTCCTCACGATGGATCCACGGCATGTACTGTCGCCCGTCGCCAAGACGCCCCCCCAACCCCAACTTGAACGCCGGCATCAGCTTGGCCAGCGTGCCGCCGCCGGCATCCAGCACCAGCCCGGTGCGCAGGCAGGCGACTCTCACCCCGAACGCTTCGGCCTTGACGGCTTCCGCTTCCCAGGCCCGACACAGCCGATGGGCGAATTCATCGTGCGGCGGCGTCTCCTCGGTCACCTCGCGGTCGCCCTGATCGCCGTAGAATCCCATGGCCGAACCGGAGACGAGCACCTCAGGCGCCCGACCCTGCTGCGCCAGCTGCTCGCAAAGTGCGACGACATCCCGCGTTGCGTGACGTCGTGACTCGACCAGCCGGGTCTTCTGCGGATCGCTCCAGCGCCGGTCGGCGATCGGCTCGCCGGCCAGGTTGACGATGGCCTCGGGCGGGGTCGACGCGAAATCCGTGGCATCGTCGCCGATGCGGACGTCATGGGGAAGGCGCCGGCGAGCCCGCTCGGGGTCTCGGGAAATCACCATCACCTCGTGGCCGGCCGCCAGTGCCCGCTCGATCAACCGTCGCCCGACGAAGCCCGTGCCGCCAGTGATCAATAAACGCATGGCCGTTACTCCCGATCGTATCGGTGTTGTACAATATTCACAGGTTAGCACCCCCAACGCCTGCACGCGCCCATCGGTGTCAACCCGATCGTCCGGGAGCCAGCATGACCCGATCGGCCATGAGCCTCATGGGATTCGGTTGCAGCGATGCCCGGTGACGGCAGCCCAAGGTATCGCCCGGTTCGAGATCCTCGCTCTCGTCTCCACCACGGACGGGCATACGGCATTGGTCGAGGCACTCGCCGCCATGGTCGAGTCCCGACTGCAGGCGGGACGGGCTGCCATGTATTGCATTAATGTTGTACAAACCACTTGAACCGTACAATATATTCACCCATCCTTGGGCTATCGAGACTACATCCATCGTCTCGTCACGACTCGTCGAGGTCATCGACTGCGTGGCGACCGGCGCCCGACCCAGGTGGGGTGGCGGTGACAAGGCGTCAGGACTTTACCCGGCCGAACGCCATGGTGCGGCGGCGACAGATGATCGTAGCCGATGTCCTGAACCCTTCTGGCCCGCAGTAATGACTCGCTACATTGACATGGAACACCCCATTCGACGAGACGGCGCACGCAGAGACCTCGTGGGAGGACTTGCATGACTTACAAGGCAGTGGATTCCAGTGCCGCGCCGCTCTACCCGATTCGTGAAGTATCGCGACTCACTGGAGTCAATTCCGTCACATTGCGGGCCTGGGAGCGACGCTACGGCTTGATCCGCCCCCAGCGCACGCCGAAAGGCCACCGCCTCTACGGGCGCAACGACATCGAGCGCGTGGAGCGCATCCTGCAGTGGCTAAACCGGGGCGTCCCGGTCAGCCAGGTGCGCGAACTGCTCGACCAGCCGGAGACCGTCGAAACTCCCGCGCCCCAGATGGGGGACTGGGCCAGCCAGCGCCAGCACGTGATCCAGGCCGTGGAAGCGCTGGATACCGGGCGGCTCGAGGCGCTGTTCAACCAGAGCCTGTCGCTCTACCCGGTCGGGCTCTGTATCGCCGAGCTATGGCAGCCAGTGATCTCCCAACTGGAGGAGCGCTGGGGCGACCAATTCGGCGCGACACTTCAACGCCGGGTGCTGGAGTCGTTCCTGCGTACCCGTATCGGGACCCGGATCTACCACGCCAACCAGTTGAGCAACGCGGGGACCGTCCTGGTGGCGAGCCTGCCGGATGACAGCAGCGGATTCTGGTCCCTGCTGATGGGGCTGGCAGCCTCGGCCTCGGACTATCGGGTCCAGTTGATCGACGGGGAGGTGCCGTTGAGCGAGTTCCCGCTCGCCGTCGAACGCCTCGGTACACAGGCGCTGCTGCTCGCCAGCGGTCATGCCGAGCGCAGCGACGTCATCCGTCGCCAGCTCCCGCGCCTGGCGGAGCAGTGCGAAGCGCCGGTGTGCCTGGTGGGCCCCGTCGCCCGTATTCGCGCCAGCGACTTGGAGAACACCGCCGTCGCCGTGCTGGGAGAGGACATGAGCCAGGCGTTGAGCCGCATGCGAGCGATGATCGACGCAGGCATCTGAGTTCTGCGCCGACCGCGGCGGTGGCCGGCATGACGGGCGTGAAGCGCGGCAGCTCGCGGTGCAAGGATGCGCCGTCCATTTACCGGCAACAGGGAAGTAGTGCCCATGTCATCGACGCAACTGGTCTGGTTCCGCAACGACCTCAGGACCCTCGATCACTCCGCGTTGAGCGCGGCAGCCAGGAAGGGGCCGGTCGTCGGCATCTTCCTCGCCTGCAGGCGGCAGTGGCGAAGCCATGGGCATGGCGCCAACAAGATATCGTTCGTGCATCGTGGCGTCGTCGCGCTTCAGGACGAGTTGAAAGCGCTCAACATCCCACTGCTCTATCGCGACATCGACGATTTCGATGCGGCCCCCGGAACACTGCTGGAGGCGGCTCGTCGGCTCGACGCCCAGGCGCTCCATTTCAATCGCGAGTATCCCCTCGACGAGCAGCGGCGTGACGAGAAGGTGACCGACGAGTTCACGCGCGCGGGTCTCGCCGTCTTCGACTACACCGATCACATCGCCTTCGAGCCGGGCGAGCTGCTGACCGGGCAGGACGAGTACTACAAGGTCTTCACGCCGTTCTCCAGAGCCTGGCACCAACGCGTGGGCGCGGATCAACTGGCGTTGCGCGAAACGCCCCGGCGTCAGGCCAAGCTGGAAATCTCCAGCGACCGGATTCCGGCATTGCCGCGGCAGGACCGCTCCGATGTGGCCCCCCCCGCCCCCGCCGAGACGGAGGATCGCTCCTGGCCGGCAGGACAGGAAGCCGCCGCCGACCGGCTGGCCAATTTTCTGCAGCAGCGGGCGCGTCGCTACGCTGAAGATCGCGACTTTCCCGCCATCGCCGGCACCAGTGAGCTCTCCGCCTATCTCTCCACCGGAATGATCTCCCACCGCCAGTGCCTGCAGGCGGTGATGGCCAATAACGGCGGTCATCTGGCCGATGGCGACGCTGGCCTGGCGAGCTGGACCAACGAACTGGTCTGGCGCGAGTTCTACCAGCATATCGTCGTCGGCTTTCCCCGCGTCTGCCGCCACCGGCCCTTCAAACTCGAAACCGACAAGTTGAACTGGCGCTACAGCGACAAGGAGTTCGAGGCGTGGTGCGAAGGTCGTACCGGCTTCCCGCTGGTCGATGCCGCGATGCGGCAACTGGTCGCCACCGGCTGGATGCACAACCGGCTGCGCATGGTGACGGCGATGTTCCTGAGCAAGCACCTGCTGCTCGACTGGCGTCGTGGCGAGGCGTTCTTCATGGAGCATCTGGTGGACGGCGATTTCGCCTCCAACAACGGCGGCTGGCAGTGGGCCGCATCGACCGGTACCGATGCCTCGCCCTACTTTCGGATCTTCAACCCGACGACCCAGTCCCGGCGCTTCGACCCGGAGGCGACTTTCATCGCCCATTGGCTTCCGGAGCTGGCCGATCTGCCGGCCAAGGCCCGCCATGAACCCAGCGCGGAACAGCGCCACAAGACCGGCTATCCCCAGGCGATCGTCGATCACAAGCGCGCCAGAGAGCGGGCGCTCGAGGCGTTCAAGAACCTCGGCTGATACCGGCGACACGGCATGCCGATGACAACGCCGATCACGATTCAGGGAGCCTCCATGACACCACCCGAAGCGCCAACCATCGAGTCACTGACGCACTTCTGCACCCTCTTCCAGCCGCTGACGTCCAGCCGCCTTCCCGCCCTCGCGGAGTGCTACAGCGACGATGTCGATTTCGCCGACCCCCTGCACCATCACGTCGGCCGCGACAACCTGATGGCCTATTACGCCGACCTGATGGAAGGCGTCCGCCACTGCCATTTCGAGTTTCACGACCGACAGCTGGTCGACGCCACCTGTTTTCTGACCTGGACCATGCAGTTGGCGCATCCAAGGTTGGATGGCGGACGTAACATCAACGTGGCCGGCTGCTCCCATCTTCAGTGGCAAGGTCAGCGGGTCTGCCGTCATCGCGATTACTTCGATGCAGGGGCCATGCTCTACGAACATCTGCCGGTGGTGGGATGGCTGGTCAAGGGCGTCAAGAAGCGGCTCTGATCCGAAGCGTCGGCAACCACTGGCGCCGAACGGTTTTTCACACCAACGAGGAAGGGTCATGGCGAGTCTCTCGGGAACCCGGCGGATCTGGCTGACGGGGGCGACATCGGGTATCGGCGAAGCCCTGGCCAAGCGGCTGCTCGGCGACGGTCATCGCGTCGCGTTGACCGCGCGTCGGGAAGATGCGCTGCGACAGCTGGCAGAGGGGCACGACAATGCCCTGGTGGTACCGGCCGATCTCACCGATCGTGACGCCACGCGTCGTGCCGGCAATGCCATCGACGACGTCTTTGGCGGTCTCGATATCGCACTGCTCAATGCCGGCACCTGTGAATACCTGGATGTCGCCCGTTTCGACGTCGATCTGGTCGAACGCGTGTTCGCCACCAACTTTCAGGGCACGCTCCATGCCATCGACGCCGCGCTACCCCTGCTGCGCCAGGCCAGGGGCGGCGAACGACGGCCGATACTGGCGGGCGTTTCCAGTGCGGCCGCCTACCTGCCGCTGCCGCGCGCGGAAGCCTACGGCGCCTCCAAGGCGGCGATATCGCATTTCCTGGAGTCCCTGCGCCTCGACCTAGACGCCGAGTCGATCGACGTCAGCGTGATTCACCCGGGGTTCGTCAAGACACCGCTGACCGAGCGCAACGATTTCCCGATGCCGATGCAGATCGAAGTGGAGCAGGCCGCGAACTACATCATCGATGGCCTCGAGCGAGGTCGACTGGATATTCATTTCCCGCGTCGCTTCACGTTTCTGGTCAAGACGCTGGGTATCCTTCCCCCGGCACTGCGCCGGCGCTTCGGCCTGCGCATCGCCAACCGCCGCCGTGGAGAGTCGGCATGACCCAGCCCCCGCAGCGGATCGCGGTGATCGGCAGCGGCATCGCCGGCATGACCGCCGCCCACTATCTCTCCCGTCGCCATCAGGTCTCTCTGTTCGAGGCCGATTCACGCCTGGGTGGCCACACCGCGACCCTCGATGTCGACACCGGGACCGAACGACACGCGATCGATACCGGCTTCATCGTCTACAACGATCGCACCTATCCGCTCTTCGAGGCACTCATGGACTCGCTGGGCGTCCCGGGTCAGGCGACGGAGATGAGTTTCTCGGTCCACGAGAGCGGTCGCGACTTCGAATACAACGGCCACACCCTGACCAGCCTGTTCGCCCAGCGCCGCAACCTGTTGCGTCCGCGCTTCTACCGCCTGCTCAACGACATCGTCCGGTTCAACCGCCGGGCGACCCGCGACTTCCTGGCCGACCGCCTGTCGCCAACGCTGACCCTGGGCGACTACCTGGCCGGCGAGGATTACGGCGAAGATTTCCAGCGCCGCTACCTGCTGCCCATGGGTGGCGCGATCTGGTCCGCCAGCGAAGCCGGCATGCGCGACTTCCCCGCCCGCTTCTTCGTGCGCTTCTTCCATAACCACGGTCTGCTGTCGCTGACCGACCGCCCCCAGTGGCGCACCATCAAGGGAGGCTCCCGAACCTACATCGCCCCGCTCACCGAGCCCTATCGCGAACGCACCCATCTCTCGACCCCCGTGGTTGGACTGGCCCGGGACGACGGCGGCGTCAGCCTCCACACCGCCGCCGGTGAGCGACATTTCGATCAGGTGGTGTTCGCCTGCCACAGCGACCAGGCGCTGGCCATCCTGGGCGGCCAGGCGAGTCGCGCCGAGCGGGACGTGCTGGGCGCCATCGGCTATCGTCGCAACAGCGTCGTGCTGCACACCGACACCGGCATGCTGCCGCGCCGCCGCCGGGCCTGGGCGAGCTGGAACTATCGCCTCGACGGCCGCGATGCCGAAGCCTGCGTGCCCGTCACCTACAACATGAACATTCTCCAGCGGTTGAAAAGCGACACCACCTTCTGCGTGACGCTCAACGACGAGGAGAGCATCGACCCGGCCCGCGTGCTGGGCCGCCACGAGTACGCCCATCCTCAGTTCACGCTATCCGCGCAGCAGGCCCAGGCCCGCCACGGCGAGATATCCCGTGTCTCCCGGCGCACCCATTTCTGCGGCGCCTACTGGCGCAACGGTTTCCACGAAGACGGCGTATGGAGCGCGCTGCGTGTGGTCGAGGCGATCGACGGCAGCCAGCCGTCACCCGCGACGACGGCATCCCCAGCCGCATCCGATCGCCAGGCAGGGACGGTATGCCCTTGAGCGATGCCTGTCCCCACAGTCGTCTCGCCGTGGGCCAACTGCGCCACCGGCGCTTCCTGCCGCGCTGGCACGCCTTCGACTATCGCGTCTGGATGCTGTGGCTGGATCTCGATGAGCTGCCGGCGCTGCTGGCGAGGACGCCCGGCTTCGGCACGCGCCGCGGCGCCCTGGCCCGCTTTCGTCGCGAGGACTATCTGGCCCCGCACGATCTGCCGCTGTCGGATGCCGTCCGGGCGCGTCTCAGGGAGGAGCTGGGCAGCGCCCCGGACGGACCGATTCGTATGCTGAGCCAGATCCGGCTGTTCGGGATGCTGTTCAACCCGTTGACGCTCTATTACGCCTACGACCGGCAAGGCCAGCTGCAGGCCGTCCTGGGTGAAGTCACCAACACTCCATGGCGGGAGCGCCAGGTCTACGCCTGCCGGGTCGATCCGACACGCCACACCCAGCAAGCCGCGTTCGACAAGCGGTTGCACGTCTCGCCCTTCAATCCGATGGAGATGCGTTACCACTGGCGTTTCAACTCGCCGGAAGCGCGCCTGCTGATGCACATGGAGACATGGCACCAGGAGGCGCGTCATTTCGACGCCACGCTGACACTCACGCTCAAGCCCGCGACGCGAGCCGCGCTGGTGGCGGAGTTGGTCAAGCATCCCGGCATGACGCTCAAGACCATCGTCACCATTCACTGGCAGGCGCTCAGGCTCTGGCTCAAGCGCACGCCGATCCACGACCATCCCGGACGGGAGACTTCGTCATGACGGCCGCCCGATCATCCACCGCTCCTTCCACCCCGGACGCACCGAGGCTGTCGCGCTGGCTGCGTCCCCGCATGCTCAGGGCGCTGGACGACCTGGAGGGCGGCAGGCTGACGCTGCGTGAACGGGATAGCGTTCATCAGCTGGGACGTGGCGACGCCGGGCCGTCGACGGTCCACGTCGAGATCACCATCCATGACCCGGGCGTCTGGCGCCGCTTCGCCCTGGGCGGCACCGTCGGCGTCGCGGAAGCCTACATGGATGGCGCCTGGGAGGTCGACGACCTGGTCGGCCTGGTTCGCCTGTTCGCGCGCAATATCGAGCGCGTCAACGATGGCATGGAGAACGGCACCGCGCGCCTGCGCCGCTGGGCGCTGACGGCGCTTCACGCCCTCCAGCGCAATACCACGCGGGGCTCGCGGCGCCATATCGCGGCCCACTACGACCTGGGCAACGAGCTGTTCGCGACGTTTCTGGATCGGGAGCACTGGATGTACTCGAGCGCGGTGTTCCCGCGTGCCGAGGCCACGCTGGAAGAGGCATCGACGCACAAGCTCGATGTCATTCTCGACAAGCTCGCCATCGAACCGCACCACCATCTGCTGGAGATCGGTACCGGGTGGGGCGGGCTGGCGATTCATGCGGCCCGAACGCGAGGTTGCCGGGTCACCACCACCACCATTTCGGAAGAGCAGTACGCCTTTACCGCCAGGCGCGTCGACGAGGCCGGACTGGCGGATCGGGTGACGCTGCTGAAGGAGGATTACCGGGACCTGGAGGGCCGCTTCGACCGGCTGGTCTCGGTGGAGATGGTGGAAGCCGTCGGCCACCAGTATCTGGGCACTTACTTCGCCTGTATCGACCGGCTGCTGAAGCCGGACGGCCTGGCGCTGCTCCAGTGCATCACCATTCGCGACCAGCGCTTCGAGACCGCCAAGCGCGAAATGGACTTCATCAAGCGCTATATCTTCCCGGGCGGCTTTCTGCCTTCCCACACGGCGCTGCTCAACGGCCTCAGCCGACACACCCAGCTCAACCTGCTCGACCTGGACGAGATCGGTCTGCACTACGCCCGCACGCTGCGGGAGTGGCGCCTGCGCTTCGAGTCCAGTCTCGACAAGGTGCGTGCGCTGGGCTACGACGAGCGCTTCATCCGCATGTGGCGCTACTATCTCTGTTACTGCGAAGGCGGGTTCCTGGAACGGACCATCGGCACCAGTCATCTGCTGCTGGCCAAGCCGGAGGCCAGGCGCGCACCGCTCACCGGCGGCGTGTAGCCACCGGCCCATGAAGGACGCGGCCCGCGGTGGAGCGCTCGCCATCAATGCCCTGCTGTTTCAGGGCGGCTGGTTCCTCTGCGTGCTCGGCGGCTCGCTCTGGGCCATCGCCGCGACGCCACTCATCCTTCTCGTTCACTGGCGCTGGCTGGCGCGGCCGGGCGAGTGGCGCTGGTGGCTGGGGTTGTTGCTGGCCGGCATCGTCGTCGATGGCACTCTGGTAGCCGCCGGCGGCATCGAGATGGGAGGGGCGCTCCCCATCTGGCTATGGGCGCTCTGGCCGCTCTTCGCCACCACGCTCCATCACTGCCTGGCCTGGCTATGGCGCTACCGGGCCCTGGCGATCGCCTGCGGCGCCCTGGGCGGGCCGCTAAGCTATTTCTCGGGCGCGGCGCTGGCCGGGGTCGAGATTCGCCCTTGGGCGATCGGGGTCGAAGCGATCGTCTGGGCTAGCCTCTGCGGTGGCGTGGCGCAGCATCTCGGCGGCCGACGAGCGAGCGGGCACCGCCGACCGGCAATCGAGTCGAGCCGGGACGAAGCCGATCAGGAGTAGACGCTGGAGACCGATTGGCGCAGCCGCGCTTCGACCTCGCCGGCGGGTTGCGGTCGCGCATAGAGATATCCCTGTACGTGGCGACACCCTCTCGCCAGCAGGAAATCGCGCTGCTCGGCGGTCTCCACGCCCTCCGCGATGACATCCAGGTTCAGCCCCTGCGCCATCGCCAGCACCGCCGAGGTGATCGCCGCATCGGCGTGGTCGTGCGGCAGCGCACGAATGAACTCGCGGTCGACCTTGAGCTTGTCGACCGGCAGACGCTTGAGGTAGGCCATCGACGAGTAGCCGGTCCCGAAGTCGTCGATGGCGATCTGCAGCCCTTCACGCCGCAGCGCTTCCAGCCGCGGCGAGATGTCGCCGGCGCGCTCGTCGAGAAGCACCGACTCGGTCAGTTCGAGGCCGAGCAGCCGCGCCGGTACCCGATACTGGTTCAGGGTAGAGATCAGGTGGGACTCGAGGTCGCCCTGGATCAGTTGCAGCGCCGACAGATTGACCCACACGGGCAGCACGTTCAGACCCTGGCTTCGCCAGGTCGCCAGTTGGGCCACCGCCTGATCGATGACCCAGCTGCCCAGCGCGGGCATCAGCCCGTGGCGCTCGGCCAGCGGAATGAATTCGCTGGGCAGGATCAGGCCATGCTCGGGATGGTGCCAGCGCAGCAACGCCTCCATCCCCACCATCCCGCCATCGTCGAGCCGATGCTGGGTCTGGTAGTAGAGTTCCAGTTGCGATCCCTGGGCCAGGGCCTGGCGCAGTTCGTTGAGGATGGTCAGGTGGCGGTCCGACTCGACTTCCAGCGAGGGGCGGAAGCGCCGGTCGTGGTTGCGCCCGTGCCGCTTGGCGCTGTAGAGGGCGGACTCGAGCCGCTGGAACAGGACATTGGGGTCGTTGCCATCCTCGGGCGCGCGGCAGCTGCCGATGGTCAATCCCAGGTGCAGCGAATTGTCGTCGATCTCGAAGGGTTCGCTCAGGTGATGACGCAGGCTGGAGACCCACTTCTCGTGGTCGTCGAAGGTGGTGGTGCGGATGACCATGAACTCGTCGCCGCCCAGCCGCCCGACGATCCCGCCGGCCACCTGCGCGGCCAGCCGCTGGCCGAAGCGGGACAGCAGGCGATCCCCGCTATCGACGCCGAGAGTGTCGTTGATCGCCTTGAAGGCGTCGATATCGACCAGCGCCAGGTCCAGGCCTTCTCCCGCGCGCAAATGGCGCAGGCGCGAGGCCAGCAGGTCGTGCAGCCGCCGCCGGTTGGGCAGGCCGGTCAGCGGATCCTCGAAGCCGATGCGACGCAGGTCCTGCTCGCGTGCCTTGTGGCGGCTGATATCGGTGAATAGCCCCACGTAGTGGGACACCCGGCCCTTGCGATCATGGCAGGCCTGGACCCGCAGCCACTCGGGGTACTGGTCGCCATGCTTGCGCTGGTTCCAGACTTCGCCCTCCCAGCGCCCGGTGGTCTTCAACGTCTGCCAGTAGCGGTCGTAGAAGGCCTTGTCGTGGCGCCCCGAGGAGAGGGAAGAGGGGTTGAGCCCGCGAACCTCCTCGGGGGTATAGCCGGTGATCTGGGTAAAGGCGGGATTGACGGTCACGATTCGGTTGGCGGTATCGGTGATCATCACGCCGTCCGGCGACAGCTCGAGGGCCTGCTCACTGAGGCGGCGACGCTGATGCTCCAGCCGGGTCTGGCGCCAGACATCGACGACCCCCACCATGACCAGGGCCAGCGCCACCAGCCGCAGCGTCAGCAACGGCAATACGCTAGCGGCAGCCAGTGCCGCTAGGCCCAACCAGGTCAGCGGTCGATTCAGCGTGAAGGAAGGCCACATAAGATGTCGTTTATCGTCGTTATGGTTTGCCTGGCGGCTGTCGGATGGATTCCGTTCCCGTCCCGCATCATGCCCCGGCGACGTTCGCCAGGGCAAGCGTCGCACCACCCATTGCGCCGTGGTTCGCTCGCGACTAGGCTTTGGCCGGCGTGCATTCGGCGTCCGCAGCCATTAGACTGGCCGCGCCTCGGAACGACGAGGCAAACTCTTCTTCGATTCTCGGAACGATCCAGTGACCAGACAGCACTCTTTCAGCCAAGACGATCTGCTGAAATGCAGCCGGGGGGAACTGTTCGGCCCCGGTAACGCTCAACTGCCAGCACCCAACATGCTGATGCTCGATCGCATCACGCAGATCAACGAGGATGGCGGCAAGTACCACAAGGGCGAGATCATCGCCGAGCTGGATATCCATCCCGACCTGTGGTTCTTCCAGTGCCATTTCCCCGGCGATCCGGTGATGCCCGGCTGCCTCGGCCTGGACGCCATGTGGCAGCTGGTGGGTTTTCATCTCGGCTGGCTGGGGAATCCCGGTCGCGGCCGGGCGTTGGGCTGCGGCGAGGTCAAGTTCTCCGGACAGATCCTGCCGAGCGCTGGCCAGGTTTCGTATCATATCGAGATCAAGCGCGTGATCACGCGCCGCCTGGTGCTGGGCATCGCCGACGGCACGCTGTCGGTCGACGGTCAGGATATCTATCAGGCCAAGGACTTGCGCGTCGGTCTGTTCACTAACACTGAGAAATTCTGAGCGGGAGGCTTCCATGAAACGAGTGGTAGTCACCGGCCTGGGTATCGTTTCCTGTCTGGGCAACGACGCCCAACAGGTGCTCGACTCTCTGCGCCAGGGGCGTTCCGGCATTCGCTTCAAGCCGGAATATGCCGAACTCGGCTTTCGTAGCCAGGTCGCCGGTATCGTCGACATCGACATCGAGTCTCTCGTCGATCGCAAGCAGCTGCGCTTCATGGGGGATGCGGCGGCCTACGCCTATATCGCCATGCAGCAGGCGATCGACGACGCCGGGCTCGAAGCCGGCGACATCTCCAATCCTCGCACCGGCCTGATCGCCGGCTCCGGGGGCGCCTCCAGCGCCAACCAGGTCGAGGCGGCGGACATCATGCGCCAGAAGGGCCTGCGGCGCGTCGGCCCCTATCGGGTCACCCGGACCATGGGCAGCACCGTCTCGGCGTGCCTGGCGACGCCGTTCCAGATCAAGGGGGTCAACTACTCGATCTCCTCGGCCTGCGCCACGTCGGCCCACTGTATCGGCAGCGCTGTCGAGCAGATCCAGCTCGGCAAGCAGGATGTGGTCTTCGCCGGCGGCGGCGAGGAGGAGCACTGGACGCTGTCGTGCCTGTTCGACGCCATGGGCGCGCTGAGCACCGGCTACAACGATACGCCGGAAAAAGCCTCGCGCCCCTACGACACCGATCGCGACGGTTTCATCATCGCCGGCGGTGGCGGCATGCTGGTGATCGAGGAACTCGAACACGCCAAGGCCCGCGGCGCCAGAATCTATGCCGAGATCACCGGCTACGGCGCCACCTCCGACGGCCACGACATGGTCGCCCCCTCCGGCGAAGGCGCAGCGCGCTGCATGCGTCAGGCGCTGGCCGGGCTGGAAGGCAAGGTCGACTACGTCAACACCCACGGCACTTCGACGCCGGTGGGCGATGTCGCCGAACTCAAGGCGATCCGCGAGGTCTTCGGCGACAGTACGCCGGCGATGAGCTCGACCAAGTCGCTGACCGGCCATTCGCTGGGCGCCACCGGGGTCCAGGAGGCGATCTACTCGCTGCTGATGATGGAGAACCGCTTCATCTGCGCGTCGGCCAATATCGACACGCTCGACGAGCAGGCCTGCGGTTTCGATATCGTTCGCCAGCGTCGCGACGACGTCGACGTCAGGCGGGTGCTCTCCAACAGCTTCGGCTTCGGCGGCACCAACGCCTGCCTGGTTCTGGATCGCTTCGAGAGCTGACCGCCGGTACGCCAGCAGTCAACGTGAAAGGCGCCCCGCGGGGCGCCTTTTTCATGGCCGGATTCATCCCTTCCCACGTCTCAGGAAGGCAGCTCCGCGGGTGCGGCCTTGTCCGGCGACGCGGGGCGCGGCACTTCGGAAATCTCGTTCAAGGTACCCTCGATCCACGCCTCCATCTCGGCCATCACCTCTTCGGGTTTGCGACCCACCGTCTCGATCGGTTCCCCCACCACGACATTGAGCACCCCCGGCTGCTTGACCCAGTGTCGTCCCCAACGCTCGCCGGCATTGTGCGCCACCGGCAGCACCGGCACGCCGGTGCGGCAGGCGATGACCGCGCCGCTCTTGTTGAAACGGCGCCGCTGCCCTGGCGGCACGCGGGTTCCTTCGGGGAAGATCAGCACCGACAACCCCTCTTCCAGGCGCTGCTTGCCGTGGGAGAGCACCTGGCGCATGGCGGCCGATGGCTTCGACCGGTCCAGCGGGATCGGTCGCAGCAGCCGCACCCCCCAGCCGAACAGCGGGATGTTGAGCAGCTCTTTCTTGAGCACGGTGCAGATCGGTGTCTTGAGCAACTGCAGGTAGACGGTTTCCCACTCGCTCTGGTGGTTGGCCAGCACCACGCAGGGCCCCTCCGGTACCCGTTCACGCCCCGTCACCCGATAGCGGATGCCACAGGTGATGGAGAGCCAGCCGACGATGAAACGGTTGTGCCAGTTGAACAGCCGAAAGCGCCAGCGTATCGGCAAGGCAAAGCCCACCGGCAACATCAGCAATCCCGAGACCAGGATCGCCAGGAAGTAACCGATATAGAAGATGATGCTGCGAAAGACTTTCATGTACCGGCCGCTTCCTCTCTGCTGCGACGTTGGTCGCCATTGTCGACCTCATCTTGATCGGGATAGCGCTCCTGACACCACGCGTCCAGCATCAACCCGAGCTCCAGGCGCCAGGACTTCTGATGAATACCGAAGACATCGAGCAGCCGGCGACAGTTGAGCACGCGTCGCAGCGGCGTGTCGTGGTGCTGGTCGAGCCCTTCCAGCCCTCCCAGCATCGGCGACTCTCCCACGCCCGCCAGCCGGGTCTCCAGCTGTGTCCGCACCACGGAACAGAAGGTGAAGACGCTGACCGGCTCGGTGCCGCAGAGGTGGTAGGTGCCCCAGCCGCTGGCACCGCTCTCGAGCTGCAGCAACACGCCCGTCAGGGCACGTGCCACGGCCATGACGGAGGTCGGGCACACCACCAGGTCCCTGGCCGCCCTGACCGATTCGCCACGCATCAGCGAGTCGATCAGCTCGCTCAACCAGGCATCGTCGCCCTCGCGTCCGAACAGCGGACCCAGGCGCCATATCAGGTGCCGGGGGTGGCGGCGCACGAGTTCGCCGACGGCGACCAGTCGGCGCATCGCCTCGTCCCGCGGCCGCGGCAGGACATCCTCGTCGATGGGAGCGTCCGCTCCATCCTCGTACAGCGCGTCGGAGACGCACCAGACCAGCGGGATCTGCCGTGCCCGGCACGACTCGAGCAACGCCTCCACCCGGTCGGCGTGGGCGTAGACCACCGCCGGCTCGCAGCGCCCCGGATCCGCCAGCGGGGGCACGATCACGGTATCGGGCTCGACCATGGCCAACGCCTCGGCATCCGCCACGTCCGGCAACGAGACATATTCGATATCGCCACGTTGCCCGGAGATGGCGTGCAACGCCCGGCTCAGGCAGTGCTCCGCCTGCAACACCAAACACTTCACGATGGCACCTCGGAACGCCTCATCGCTCTGGAATCCTTACGTTTCTGAGAACTACACTTCCCTGGCCGATCCCGGCACTATGAGAGAAGACGCCCTGTCCGCTCGAGGCTCGATGACGGGAAAGTACCGATCTTGCGGACATCGATCGTGGCGGTCATCGATCTTGGCGGTCATCGATAGTGTCAGACATCGGCCCCTGCAGGAACCGCTCGCCACTTCGCTCACCCATGGAGAGAGTCAACATGAACAAGGATGTCGCCGTAGCCTGGGAGATTGGCGCCGAACTCGGCGAAGGCCCCATCTGGTCCGACACCCTCCACGCCCTGGTGTTCGTCGATATTCGACGGGCCAGGCTACACGTCTATCACCCCGAAGACGGCGAGCGTCGAAGCTGGGATCTCGAAGAAGCGTGCTGCTGGCTGCTGCCTCGCGAAGGGGGCGGCTTCGTTGCCGGCCTGCGCTCCGGGGTCGTGGAGCTCGAACTCGACGAGCAGGGCCCCCGCATCGGCAAGCGCCTGACGCCGATCGAGTGGCTACCGGCGGGCGACCGCCTCAACGACGCCGGAAGCGATACGCGCGGCCGGCTCTGGTTCGGTTCCATGGACGACGCCGAGAACGAGGCGCGAGGCCATCTGTTTCGCCTCGACAGCCGTGGCGTCATCCGGATGGACAGTGAATATCACGTCACCAACGGCCCCGCCATCAGCCCGCACGGCGACACACTCTACCATAACGACAGCGCGCGCCAGACCGTGTTTGCCTTCGATCTCGACGATGACGGCGAACTGTCGAATCGTCGCGAGCACATACGGCTAGCCCCCGGCACCGGCTACCCGGACGGCATGACCTGCGATCGCGAGGGCGGGCTTTGGATCGCGCTGTGGGACGGCGGCCGTATCGCCCGATTCCACGCCGATGGCTCGCTGGACCGGGAGATCGCCCTGCCCGTCTCCCGCCCCACCTCCTGCATCTTCGGTGGCGACGCACTGGACCGGCTGTTCGTCACCTCGGCGGCCACCGGCTGCCATGACGAGCCGCTGGCCGGTGCGCTGTTCGAGATCGCCGTCGAGACCGGCGGCATCGCCACCACGGCGGTGATCATGCCCAACGACTCGACGCTGTAGCACGCCGGGGTCACCTGGCCACGGGCGCCGCCAGCACGCGGCGGTAGAAACCGAGGCAGACGACGACGAACACCGCCAGCCCCAGCCACTGGGCGATAGCGGCGAAATCGTCCCCGACCAGCGCCAACGGCGCCGGCGCCCCGCTCAGGCCGATGATGCCAGCCAGCAGCACGCCGACCAGGCTCTCGCCGACGATCAGCCCGGAGGCGAGCAGCACGCCACGGCGGCGCGGCCGCTCAGAAGCGCGTTCGACGTCATCGCCCCGCGCCCTGGCGCGGGCGCGGAGCCGGCGATCGATCAGCCAGCCCAGCACGGCGCCGATCACCAGCGGCATATTGATGCTCGGGGGCAGATAGATGCCGATACCCACTGCCAGCACCGGCAAGCGTGCCCCACCCCCGCGCTTGCGCAGCAGCTCGTCGATGCCGATCAGCACGGCGCCGATCGCCAGGCCGATGACGATCATCGTCCATTCGAGATCGTGGGAGAACACGCCGCGCACGATGGCGGTCATCAGCGAGGCCTGGGGCGCTCCCAGCGCCTGGCCGGGATCCATGCCCTCCCGGGGCATCGCCCCGGCGAAGCCATAGGCGTTGTAGAGCAGCGAAAGCACCGGCGGAATGACCAGCGCCCCGACCACGCAACCGATGATCAGCGCCACCTGCTGGCGCCACGGCGTGGCGCCGACCAGATAGCCGGTCTTGAGATCCTGGAGGTTGTCGTTGGAGATCGCCGCCACGGCGAGAATGACAGAGGTCACGAACAGTGCCAGCGCCGTCGGCAGCATGCGCGCCACCGCCGGATCCAGCGAATCGAACGCATCGCTGATGGCGGTGAAACCCAGCAGCAGCAGCGACACCAGAATGACCGCCACGATGCCGATGCCCGAAATCGGGCTGCTGGAGGAACCGACCAGCCCGGCCATGTAGCCGCAGGCGGCGGCGATCAGGAAGCCGAACACGCCGGCGAACAGCACGCTGCCCAGGGTCAGCGTCCAGAATGCGGCGCCGGCCAGCTGCGGTGCCGCGCCGTGAAGGAAGATCGCGAAAACCACGGTCAGCAGCACCAGCAGCGCCCCGGTCAACGTCAGGATGATGCCCGCCGGCAGGTCGCGCTCGGTCCGCACCTGATCGCGGAACGCGCCCTGGTCCCCGCGCATCGCGCCCAGTGACGTGCGAATGCCGACCAGCATCGGCTTGAACAGTGTCGCCAGCGTCCAGATCGCCGCGATCCCGATGGTGCCGGCGCCGATGAAGCGGACCTTGTCGGACCACAGCGCCATGCCGGCATCGGCCAGCGACTGCCCCGCCTCCGGCGGGGTGATGCTGGTCAACCAGGGGACCGCGATGCCCCAGGCGATCAGCGTCCCGATCAGTATCGCCATCCCGCCCACGATGCCGACCAGATAGCCGGCGCCGACCAGCGCCAGCGAGAACCCGGTCGAGAGCTGGAAAGCCGCGCGCCCGGCCGAGAACCACACGCTGACGCTGTCCGCCAGCACCCGCAGGCCGCCGCTGGCGATGGAGAAGCCGGCCGCGACGACACCGCCCAGCAGGATCTCCTTGGCACCAGGCTCGCCCACGGCTGCGCCGGCACCCTCGTCGCCAGGCTGGCCTTCGTTGGCGCCGCGGGCCGCATCCGGCGTCGTCGAATCGCGGCTGCCGACCTCGAGAATCTCCGCCGCCGCGATCCCTTCCGGATAGGGGAGATCGCTCTGTACCACCATCACCCGGCGCAGCGGGATCGTGTAGAGCACGCCGAGAATGCCGCCGATGGCGCAGATCGCCGTGGTCTGCCAGAACGGGAAGCCCTGCCAGTAGCCGATCATCAGCAGCCCCGGCAGCACGAAGATGATCGCGGAGAGCGTTCCCGCCGCAGAGGCCTGGGTCTGGACCATGTTGTTTTCAAGCTTGTTGGCCCCCGCCACGCGCCGCAGCACGGCCATGGAGATGACCGCGGCAGGGATCGCCGAGGCAAAGGTCAGCCCGACCTTGAGCCCCAGATAGACGTTGGAAGCCGTGAACAGCAGCGTGATGACGGCGCCCAGAACGACGCCTCGCAGCGTCAGCTCGGGCAAGCGAGCCTCATCGGGAATACGTTGTGGCATGAAGACACTCTTGACGTGAAAGGGCGACGTGGAATCGACGCATCCCCGCCACGGTTGGAGGGACGCCGTCGCCACGCGGGAACTTGCAGCACACGCAAATCATTAGATGACTATCTAGGGTGCTATTCTAGAATTCCCGGCCTCCCGCGTCGAGACTGCCGAGGCCACTCCCGTTCAAGGAGTAAGGATGCCGCCTCGCCCTGGCCACCGGTGATATCGCCATGGGCATCGTGCGTGAGGGTCACGCGGCGATGGCGTCGAAGTGACCTCCCGCCCTCCGGATCGGCAAGGCACCGAGGAGGGACCGTCTCTGCGCGCTGGGAATCAGGAGCCACTTCGGGATCGTCCATCACCGGGAAACGGCCGGAATGGGGCCCGCTGGACGGGGCCTGGAGACAATCATCGCCGGGCGCTCCATCGATCACGACAATTCACACGGGGCCGGGCCGAAACCAAAAGGCCCGAGCCCCGTGCAATACAGGGCTCGGGCCATGGCCACCGGTCAAGAGAGCCGTCCGCCCCACGACCGGGGTTCCGTTCGAAGACGGGCGCTACCGTGGCGGCCGAGGGATCGCCCGGAACTCACCGTCTCGATGCCGGTACGGGCAAGGGTCCCACGACGCTGGTAGATGAGCGCTAGAACGGAATCTCGTCATCGAAATCGTCGAAGCTACCGGGGTTGGGTGCGCCGTAGTTCGGATTCTGATTCGGCTGTGGAGCCGGCTGGCCCTGCTGCGGCGGGCGCTGGCCCTGAGCCGGACGCTGCTGCGGTTGCTGCGGCTGTTGCGGGTTGCCGCCGTAACCGCCCTGCTGCGGCTGCTGATCGTAGCCGCCATCCTGCGGCGCTCCGCCATACTGGCCCTGTGGCTGGGCGTAATCCCCGCCGCCCTGGCCACCGCCACGAGAGTCCAGCATCTGCATGTCGTTGCCGACGATCTCGGTGGAGTAGCGATCCTGGCCATCCTGCCCCTGCCACTTGCGGGTCTGCAGGCGGCCTTCGATATAGATTCGCGAGCCTTTCTTGACGTACTGCTGGGCGATCTCCGCCAGCTTGTTGAACAGCACCACGCTGTGCCATTCCGTGCGCTCCTGGCGCTGGCCGCTCTGGCGATCGGTCCAGCTATCGGTAGTCGCGATGCGCAGGTTGCACACCGGATTCCCCGAGGGCAGGAAGCGCACTTCCGGATCCTGTCCCAGGTTGCCGATCAGGATGACTTTGTTTACACCTCGGGCCATCGTTGTCTCCTCGCATTCCTGCGTTGCGACGCTCTCAGGCGTCGGTTCGTTGCCATTGGTTGCCTGCGATACGGGCCAGCGCCTCGACATCCAGGCGCTCGCGGTCGACCTTGAGATAGGCGACCTGTTCTTCGGGTACGACCACGGCGTCCTCGACGCCGGCCACCGCGACAAAGCGCTCGAGTAGTGTATCGAGCATGCCCATGGATTGCTCGTCGAGTACGATGATCTCGCTGGAGAGATGGCGTGGCGCCGGCATCTTCCAGACCACGGCCAGCCAGATCGCCCCGACCACCGCCGTGCCCAGGAAGACGCTCTGGACGCCGAAGCCCTGGGACAGGGCGCCGCCCAAGGTACCGCCGAGAAAGGCGCCAAAGAACTGGCTGGTCGAGTAGACGCCCATGGCGGTGCCCTTGGCTCCCGCCGGCGCCAGTTTGCTGATCATCGACGGCAGTGTTGCCTCCAGCAGATTGAAGACGACGAAAAAGCCCCAAAGTAGGGTCAGCAGGGCGACTCGATCATTCGCCAATTCGCCGAAGCCGAGCAGAATCAATGTCATCGCCGCGACGGCGCCGACGAACACAGGCTTCATCTTGCGATACTTCTCGGCCACGATGACCAGCGGGATCATGCCGACGAAGGCCAGCGCCATGACCGGCAGGTAGACCCAGCCGTGATCCGCTGGGGCGAAACCCAGCGATTCGAGCCGAAACGGCAGTGCCGTGAAGCACGCCGTCAGAATCAGGTGGAGGGCGAAGATCGAGAAATCGAGCCGCAGAAGGTCGCCTTGTCCCAGCGTGGCGCGCAATTGACGACGATCGATGCCGACATCGCGATGCGGCATCCGCTTCGGCGCTCGCGGCACCAGCTTCCACAGGATCAGCAGTCCGCAGGCAGAGAGTATCGCGGTGAACCAGAATACGCCGGCGAGCCCGCCGACATCCGCGACCAGGGGCCCCACGACCATGGCGATAGCGAATGCCACGCCGATCGAGAGCCCGATGGTCGCCATCGCCGCGGTGCGAATCTCCTCGCGGGTCTGATCCGCCAGCAGCGCCATGATGGCGCCGGCGACCGCGCCACTGCCCTGCAGGCAGCGCCCGATGATGATGCCGGTGATGGAAGTGGCACTGGCGGCGACGACGCTGCCGATGATGAACAGCAGCAGGCCTCCGGCGATGACCGCCTTGCGCCCGATACGATCGGAGAGCAGGCCGAAGGGGATCTGCAGAATGGCCTGGGTCAGGCCGTAGCCGCCCAGTGCCATGCCGACAAGCAGAGGGGTGGCGCCGTCGAGATGATCGGCATACAGCGCCAGCACCGGCAGGACCATGAACAGCCCCAGCATTCGCGAGGCGTACAGGCTGGCCAGCCCGACGATGGCACGTCGTTCGGTAACGAGAAAACGAGAAGTCATGGAGGTCACAACGTTGGGTGAACTCGGCATGAGCCGAGGATGATTCGGGATGAGCGATGCATTTTACCGCTCGCTCTCCTCCAGTGAAAGCAGCCGGCTTTGCCGGGCATTTGATCCGCGACCTATAATGGTCGTTTCCCGCGTCGCAGCACGAGGTAGTCATGGACAGCATTCTGGTCAGGGGCGCACGGACCCATAACCTGAAGAACATTGATGTCGAACTGCCGCGCGACAAGTTGATCGTGGTAACCGGTCTCTCCGGTTCGGGTAAGTCTTCACTCGCGTTCGACACGCTCTACGCCGAGGGGCAGCGACGTTATGTCGAATCCCTGTCGACCTACGCCCGCCAGTTCCTGTCGATGATGGAAAAGCCCGACGTCGACCATATCGAAGGGCTCTCGCCGGCCATCTCCATCGAGCAGAAATCGACCTCGCACAATCCGCGCTCCACCGTCGGCACCATCACCGAAATCTACGACTATCTGCGTCTGCTGTTCGCCCGCGCCGGTACGCCGCGATGCCCGGATCACGACGAAGAGCTCGAGGCGCAGACCGTCTCGCAGATGGTCGATCAGGTGCTGGCGCTGCCCGAGGGCAGCCGGCTGATGCTGCTGGCGCCGGTGGTCAAGGGCCGCAAGGGCGAGCACCTGCAGTTGATCAGCGAGCTGCGGGCCCAGGGGTTCGTGCGAGCCGTGATCGACGGGCACACCGTCGAACTCGACGACGTGCCGGCGCTCGACAAGAAACGCAAGCACGACATCAGCGTGGTGGTCGACCGCATCAAGGTTCGCCCGGATCTGCAGCAGCGTCTGGCCGAGTCCTTCGAGACCGCCCTCAACCTGGCCGACGGCACCGCGATCATTCATTTCATGGACGGCGAGCAGGAAGACCTGGCGTTCTCATCGCGCTTCGCCTGCCCGATCTGCGGCTACTCGCTGAGCGAACTGGAACCCCGGCTGTTCTCGTTCAACAACCCGGCCGGCGCCTGTCCGACCTGCGACGGCCTGGGCGTGCGCCAGTTTTTCGACCCGGACAAGCTGATCAGTCATCCGGAGCTGTCGCTGGCCGAGGGGGCGATCAAGGGCTGGGATCGCCGCAGCATCTACTACTTCAGCCAGTTGCAGGCGGTCGCCGAACACTATCGGTTCACGCTGGATACGCCGTGGAACGATCTGGCGCGCCACGAGCGCGACCTCATACTCAACGGTAGCGGCAAGGACGACATCGCCTTCAGCTACGTCAACGACCGCGGCCGCAAGGTGACGCGGGAGCATCCGTTCGAGGGCGTACTGCCCAACCTGGAGCGTCGCTACCGCGAGACCGAGTCATCGATGGTTCGCGACGACCTGGCCAAGTACCTCGCGGTACGCCCCTGCCCGACCTGCGACGGGGCCCGTCTCAAGCGCGAGGCGCGCCATGTGTTCATCGACGGCAACAATCTTCCGACGCTGACCCGGATGCCGGTGGGCGAAGCCTGGGACTACTTCCGCCAGTTGACGCTCCCGGGGAGGAAGGGCGAAATCGCGGTCAAGATCGTCCACGAGATTCATGCCCGACTCGAATTTCTGGTCAACGTCGGGCTCGACTATCTGACCCTGGAGCGCAGCGCCGATACGCTCTCCGGTGGCGAGGCCCAGCGCATCCGCCTGGCCAGCCAGATCGGTGCCGGCCTGGTCGGGGTGATGTACATCCTCGACGAACCCTCGATCGGCCTCCATCAGCGCGACAACGATCGTCTGCTGCGCACGCTGATTCGCCTGCGCGACCTGGGCAATACCGTGATCGTGGTCGAGCACGACGAGGACGCCATTCGCGCCGCCGACCACGTGCTCGATATCGGCCCTGGCGCCGGCGTGCATGGCGGCACCATCGTGGCCCAGGGTACGCCCCACGATATCGAGACGGCTCCGGAGTCGTTGACGGGTCAGTATCTCTCCGGAAAGCGCTGTATCGAGGTGCCGCCCTATCGCATCCCGGTCAATCCGGACAAGCAGCTCCATCTGCGTGGCGCCACCGGCAACAACCTGCAGGGTGTCGACCTGGCGCTGCCGCTGGGTCTGTTCGTCTGCGTGACCGGCGTCTCCGGTTCCGGTAAGTCGACCCTGATCAACTCGACGCTGATGCCGATCGCGGCGCGTGAACTCAATCGCGCCACGACGCTCACCGCGGCTCCGTATCGCAGCATCGAGGGTCTCGACCAGCTCGACAAGATCATCGACATCGACCAGAGTCCGATCGGCCGCACGCCGCGCTCCAATCCCGCCACCTACACCGGCATCTTCACCCCGATCCGCGAACTCTTTTCCGGCACCCAGGAGGCGCGGGCCCGCGGCTACAAGCCGGGACGCTTCAGCTTCAACGTCAAGGGCGGCCG
>NZ_CALFQK010000111.1:0-13741 GCF_937921195.1 uncultured Salinicola sp. | reverse complement strand
GCTGCCTCAACGCCTCGCCCCGCCGGGCCCGGCGCAGCAGCCAGTAACCGATGGCGAGCAGCAGCAGGCCGGCCAGGTTCCAGCAGAGGTCGTACACCAGTAGATTGTCCACGTAGCGGACCTGATGGAGCCCCAGGATCTTGTGGTCGACGATGCCGTCGAAGAGCTGGAACCCGCCCATTCCCAGCAGGAACCCCGCGCCTCGGTAACCGGGGGCGTGCTGTCCGGTCTCGTGGAGCCGCAGCATCAGCGCGCCACCGATGACCAGCATCACCAGCTCCAGCGTGTGCAGGAGCCCGTCCGAGGCCAGCGCCAGCGCCGAGTTGTCGGTTTCGACGAAGTGGTGCCAGGCCAGTACCTGATGAAATACGATCTCGTCGAGCGCCGCCATGATACCGATGCCCAACAGGACGGCGGCCAGCATCGTCGCCCCGGTTCGCCGCTGAACCCGCTCGCTCATATCGATCCCCTCGTGCAGATACGTCTTCACTTCGCGACGCCAGGCGGATGCAAAAAAACCCCGGCCGCTGGGGCCGGGGTTAGATCGTGGCGATTCCTTGCCAACTCGCCATGGCATCCTGCCATGCGTCCCTGTGAACATCGCTTCCCGCGACTCCTTCCTTGGCACTGCGTCTTCCTGACGCTGCAAGATCACCGTACGCCCTCGAGTCATCGATGAAGTTCATACAGGTTAAAGAAGGGCGGAAGATATGTTTCTTTATGTAACGCAATCCCGCTTTGCCGCTCGGCAGCCATCGATGGCTCGTCGCTCGCCCATCAGCCAGCCAGCACAGTGACCAGGGGGAGCGCGATCACGACCAGCCACGCCGGCCAGCGCCATACCGTCAGCAGCAGGAAGCCGGCCAGCGCCAGCGCGAAATCGGCCGGCTCGACAATGGCGCCTTGCCAGATTGGGGCGTACAGCGCGGCCCCCAGAATGCCAACCACCGCCGCGTTCGTGCCCTGGATCAGCCTCTGCGCGGTCGACGAGGCGCGCAATCGGTCCCAATGCGGAAGGACGCCCACCAGCAATAGCATGCCCGGCAGAAAAATCATGACCGTCGCCACTGCCGCCAGTATCCCGCCATGGACGCCGGGCGCCATCGCCGCCCCCAGATAGGCGGAGAAGGTAAATAGCGGCCCCGGCACGGCCTGCGCTGCCCCGTAACCGGTCAGGAACGTGCTCTCCGATATCCAACCGGGATCGACCACCTCGGCCTGCAGCAGCGGCAGCACGACATGGCCGCCACCGAAGACGAGCGCTCCGGCTCGATAGAACGCATCCATGACCGCGACGACCTCGCCTCCCCCTGTCGACGCCACCAGAGGAAGCAGCAGCAGGAGAAGGAAGAACAGCGCAAGCGCGAACAGGCTAGCGCGCCCGGAGAGCTCGCGGCGATCGGGCCGGGTCATCGTCGTCGCCGGCCGACACCACCAGACGCCGAGGCCGGCTCCCGCCGCGATGGCACCCAACTGGCCTGCCGTGCCGCCGATGAAGACGGCCATGAACACGGCCACCAGGGCGATCCCGGCCCGAGTCCGGTCGGGACACAGTTTTCCGGCCATCCCCCAGACCGCATTGGCGACCACGGCGACGGCCACCAGCTTGAGACCATGAATCAGGGACTGGCCGACATCGCCCCCCAGCGCCGACGCGCCGGAGGCGAACAGCGCCAGCGCGATGGCCGAGGGCAACGTGAACGCACACCAGGCAGCTAGCGCGCCGGGTAGGCCGCCCCGTCGCAGGCCGATGGCGAAGCCGACCTGGCTGCTGGCGGGACCGGGCAGGAACTGGCACAGCGCGACGAGGTCGGCGAAATCCGACTCGGAAAGCCATCCCCGACGCACCACGAAAGCCTCGCGGAAATATCCCAGGTGCGCGATGGGGCCGCCGAAGGAGGTCAGGCCGAGCAGCATAAACGTCCGGAATATCTCCCCACGGCGGGAGTGGGGATGCCGGGTCCCGGTCATGTCGACACTCCTTGTTTGCGGCGACCTTTGTCACCACACACCTTACGGTGTGGAAATGACAGGCAGCCACAACGCCAGCGCGACGAGCGTCGCCAGCAGTACCGGCGGGGTGATCAGAAGGCCGATCTTCATGTACTGCCCCCAGCCGATCTTGTAACCCTTGCCGGCCAGTACGTGCAGCCACAGTAGCGTCGCCAGGCTGCCGATGGGGGTGAACTTCGGCCCCAGGTCGTTGCCGATCACATTGGCGTAGACCATCAGCTCCTGGGTCACCGCCGGCACCTGGGCCCGGTCGATGGCCAGCGCCCCCACCAGAGTCGACGGCAGGTTGTTCATGATCGAGGCGACGATGGCGGAGAGGAAGCCGGTGCCGATGGTGGCGATGAAGTCGCCCTGCCCGGCCAGCCACTGCAGTGCCCGGGCGCCATAGGCGGTCAGGCCCGCGTTGCCCAACCCGTAGACCACCAGGTACATGCCGATGGAGAACAGCACGATCTGCCACGGCGCGCCCTTGAGCGCCGCGGTGACCGACACGGCGGCGCCCTTGCCGCCCTGCCACCAGCGACCGGCGATCGCCATCAGCACGATCGCCGCGGCCCCGGTCACGAAGGCAATGGGAACGCCCAGCGGCGCGGTGACGAAGTAGGCGACGAGCAGCACCGCCAGCAGCGGAAACGCGGCGCGGAAGACCAGCGGGTCGACAATCGTCGAGCGCGGGGCATCGAGTTCCTCGACCGAGTAGCGCTTGGGAATCCGACGGCCGAAGGCGATCCAGAGCACGCCCAGGGTCGCCGCCAGCGAGACCAGGTTGACCGGCACCATGACCGCCGCGTAGCGGTCGAAGCCGATGTCGAAGTAGTTGGCGCTGACGATATTGACCAGGTTGGAGATGACCAGCGGCAGGCTGGTGGAATCGGCGACGAAGCCGGTGGCGATGATGAACGCCAGCGCCGCCGGCGGCGCGAAGTCCAGCCGCAGCAGGATCGCGATCACGATCGGGGTCAGCAGCAGCGCCGCACCGTCGTTGGCGAAGAACGCCGCGATCACCGCGCCCAGCACCACCACCAGCGGGAACAGCAGGTGCCCGCGGCCGTTGCCCCAACGGGCGACATGCAGTGCTGCCCAGGCGAAGAATCCGGCCTCGTCGAGAAGCAGCGAGATGACGATCAGGGCGACGAAGGTGAAGGTCGCATCCCACACGATATCCCACACCACACCGACGTCGGACAGCTGCACCACGCCCGCCAGCAGTGCCACCAGCGCCCCGCCGAGGGCGCTCCAGCCGATCCCCAGGCCCTTGGGCTGCCAGATCACCAGGACCAGGGTGACGACGAAAATAGCCAGTGCCAGCATCGAATGCCCCTGCGTTCAGTGAGTACTTTTTAGTGAGTACGTTTAGCCAGTACGTTCTAGGGTTTGTACGAAAAGTCGGCGAGCGAAGGCAAGACAAGGCAAAAATCGGCGAAAGAGGACCGGGCTGGCGCTCCAGTTTACGGGGTGTAAATGAGCATCTTGAGCCGGTTTTTAACGCCGTATTGCCGAGTGCAGGCAGTTTTCGTACAGAGCCTAGTGAGTGCCTTGATTGACGCGACGCGAGAGTGCTTCCGCGCTCTCGACCCGCTCGGAATAGCGATCGGTAAGATAGGCCGAGCGCCCCCGCGTCAGCCAGGTGAATTTCACCAGTTCCTCGCAGACATCGACGATGCGCATGTAGAGCGGCGAGAGTTTCATCCGTCCGGCCTCGTCGAACTCGGTGAATGCCCTGGGTACGGAGGACTGGTTGGGGATGGTGATCATCCGCATCCAGCGCCCCAGGATCCGCAGCTGATTGACCGCATTGAAGCTCTGGCTGCCGCCGGAGACCTCCATCACCGCCAGCGTCTTGCCCTGGGTCGGGCGCACGCCCCCCAGCGACAGCGGGATCCAGTCGATCTGGGCCTTCATGACCCCGGTCATGGCGCCGTGACGCTCCGGGCTGACCCACAGCATGCCGTCGGACCACTCGGCGAGAGCCCGCAGCTCCTGCACTTTGGGGTGTTCCGCCTCGGCGTCGTCCGGCAGCGGCAAGCCCGAAGGATCGAAGGTACGCACCTCGCAGCCGTACCAGCGCAGCAGTCGGCCCGCTTCCTCGGAGGCGAGCCGCGAGAAGGAGCGCTCGCGCAGGGAGCCGTAGAGCACCAGAATCCTCGGCGGATGACGCGGCGCGTCGGTTCCCATCAGCGCCTCGATATCGATCGGCTGCAGCTTCTCCGGATCGATATTGGGCAGATCGTCGGCGTCGACCGAATCGCTCATCGCACTCAGGTCTTTATCACTCATGCCCGGCCTCATCGGCCCGCACGACCTCGCCGTCTTCCTTGGTGAACGTCGCCACCGGGTTGGCCAGCAGCGCCAGCACGCGCTCCGAAGGTCGGCACAGCCGGGCCCCCTTGTCGGTGACCACGATCGGCCGGTTGATCAGGATCGGATGCGCCATCATCGCGTCGATCAACCGGTCATCGCTCAGGGCCGGATCGTCCAGGCCGAGTTCCTCGAACGGCGTACCCTTGCGGCGCAGCAGCTCTCGCGGCGTGATGCCCATCATCGAGATCAGCTCGACCAGGCGCTCGCGCGTGGGCGGCGTGTTCAGGTATTCGATCACGTCCGGCGTCTCGCCGGAGGCCTCGATCATCGCCAGCGTGTTGCGCGACGTGCCACAGGCGGGGTTGTGATAGATCAACGGTTTCATGACGCCCTCAAGGTTTGTCTTCGAGGTTCCGTTCGCCGCCCTGCTCGTCTTCAGCGGCGCAGCCACCCAGCGCAGACAGGAACGGTTCACAGACCTCCGGATGCCCGGCGCAGCAGTCACGCACCAGGAACTGGATCGTCTCTCTCATGTGGGAAAGATCGGCGCGATAGATGATCGACCGGCTCTGCCGCCGGGAGACGACCCACCCCGCCCGCGCCAGCACCGAAAGATGGGCCGACATGGTGTTGTGCGGCACGTCGAGCTGACGCGCGACCTCGCCGGCGGGCAGCCCCTCGGGCTCGTGGCGCACGAGCAGCCGGTAGGCTTCGAGCCGCGTCTCCTGGGACAGGGCGGCAAAGCTTTGAGTGACGCAATTTATGTCCATATGTCCAGAATATAAGACATATTGAACCCTGGCAATGGCATTGGAGGAAGATCCAACGGAATTGGCTCCCTCAGGAGCCGCCGGTTGCGCCGATCTCAGCCGCTATTGTCGTTCAACTGACCGAAGTGGACGGGCCGGCAGATGCAGAAGACCGGCGCCCCCGTTGCCTCGACGGCCGTCACGAAGCGCTCCGCCGTCTCCTCGTCCATCGCGTACATCAGCTCGATGGGCTGGTCGGCCAGGTCGAAGAAATGGGCGGAGTGCAGCTTGCCATCCGCCCCGGTCCCCTCGACGTCGCCGCGCTGGGTCATCCGACCGATGCCCAGGCCCTTCGCCGTCTCGACGATCCAGTCGTAGACACGCTTGCCGTCGTGGCGGCGTGATTCGGGCACGATGAATATCACCTCGTAACCGCTCTTGAGCCGATTCATTGTTGCGATCCTCCCAGCAGGTTCTGGATGACGCCGTAGGTCAAAAAGCCCAGTCCGGTCATGGCGAGCGAGCCCACCACGTGAATGCCGATGCCCAGCAGCGCCATGCCGTAGCGCCCCGCCTGGATGTTGCCGAACATCTCGGCGGAGAAGGTGGAAAACGTGGTCAGCGCGCCCAGGAAACCGGTGATCACGAACAGCCGGAGCTCCGGCGACAACGAGGGCAGTTGCGCGAAAAACGCGATGCCGATACCGATCAGCCACGCCCCCAGCAGGTTCGCCACCAGGGTGCCGGGCGGAATCGCCGGAAACAGGGCGTTGAGCCAGACACCCAACAGCCACCGCAGGTTCGCGCCGATCGCGGCACCGGCGCCGATCGACAATACGGACAACCACATACCAGACCTCCTCGATAAATCCATTTCGTAAAATGATCCGCTCGAGGAGACGAGCCAGCCAGGAAGGAAAGACGGACACCTGCTGACACGCCTCGACCGAAGCGCCTCGCAGGCATCATTAACCGATAGACGGTGGTTCGAGCGATCGGGAAAGCCGCTCGGGAGGAATGCCATCTCCCACGGCAAGACCTTAGCACCGAACGCGCCGGCCGCGCCACTGGCGGTCCCGGTACGCCACGCTGCCCTATTGATGCGCAGATTGGCGCCCTCTCACTCCCACGCCGCGCCTTCCAGGGCGTCGAGCGGAATCTTCAGATAGCGTTTGCCGTTGCTCTCCGGCTCGGGCAGTCGTCCGCCGAGGATGTTGACCTGCAGCGCGTGCAGGATCAGCTTCGGCATCGGCAATTCGCTGTCACGACGGTTGCGCAGCTCGACGTACTCGGCCTCGCTGCTCTCATTCAGGCGATGCTTGTTGGTCTCGCGCTGCTCGCGCACGGTGCTTTCCCACTGCGGTTCGCGGTCGTCGGGCATGTAGTCGTGGCCGGTGAACAGGCGCGTCTCGTCGGGCAGCGCCAGGATCGCCTGGATCGAGTGCCACAGCTGGTGCGCGCTCCCGCCAGGAAAGTCGGCGCGGGCGGTGCCGAAATCGGGCTGGAACAGGGTGTCGTGAACGAAGGCCGCATCGCCGATCACGTAGGTGATCGAGGCCAGCGTATGGCCCGGCGAGTGCATCACGCGGCAATCGATCTCGCCCAGCTTGAAGATGTCCCCCTCGCCGAACAGATGGTCCCACTGGCTGCCGTCGTCCTGCAGGTCCGGCCAGTTGTAGATCGCCTTCCAGAGCGCCTGCACTTGCGTGACCGGCCGGCCGATGGCGGTGGGCGCACCGGTCTTGTCATGCAGATAGCGCGCGGCGGAAAAGTGATCCGCGTGGGGATGGGTATCCAGAATCCAGTCGACCGCGAGCCCCTCCCGCTCGATGTAGGCCAAGAGCTCATCGGCCTGGAACGTCGCCGTGGCGCCGGACTTCTCATCGTAATCGAGCACCGGATCGATGATCGCGCAACGGCGCGTGGCGGGGTCGCTGACGACGTACTGGATGCTGAAGGTGCGGGGATCGAAAAAACCGGCGACGTCGGGTCGCCCCCCATGCGTATCACCTCGGGAGAGAGCGAAGGTATTCATGACGGCTCCTTGGGAAAGCATACCCTAGAGTAACGCCTGAATGGTTATAACGTTATATCGATTTTAAACTCCAAGACCGGTTTGGCGCCTGCGGTCATACCTCCGGGGCACAGTCGCTCTCGAGGCCGAAAAAAACGGCACCGGTGTCACCGGTGCCGTCCTGGTTCCAGCGTTCTTTTCCTGAGGCACGTGAGGTCCAGACGCGCGGGAAGCTAGAACAGCATCGCGTCCAGCCAGCCCATGGGATAGTGCAGGTTCAGCAGCGCCTGCATGCCCAGCAGGAAGGCGCCGATGCCGATGGCGACCAGCAGTGCCGCCGACCAGCGTGCCCTGGCAACGAACCGGATGAAGCCCAGCGTCATGAGGACCGCGGTGCTGATGAAGCCGAGTAGCGAGGCGACGACGATCAGGGCCAGCAGCCCGCCGAGCCAGACCAGCGGCTGGCCGATGGGCTGGCTGACCCAGGTCGCCTGCCCCTTCCACGCCTGGGCGCCGGCCAGCAAGGCGCCGACGGCCATGATCGCGATGGCCAGCATCGGGAAGATGCCGCCGATCATCGACATGCCGCTGACGTCGTACCAGGCACCAGCCGCCAGTGCGAGCATGCCCACGACCAGTACCAGATCGATCTTGCCGAAGGTCGGCGCCGGCGTGTCGGCCGTCTGGCGGTTAACGTCGGCACCCACCGCCAGCGGCGGCTGCCGGCGCAGGACCAGCCGCTTGATCAGCGGGAAGGCAAACGCCAGCGCGATCAATGCCAAAATGATGATGACGCCGGGGCGAAGAAACGCCGCCATGCCGTGGAACTGAACGCTCTGGTAGAAGTAGGTCTCGGCACCCGGTGCGAGCACGAAGCCGATCAGGAAAGCGGGACGGGACCAGCCGGCCTGCTTGAACAGCAGCCCGATGGCGCCGACGGCGACCAGCGTGTACCAGTCTCCCAGCGAACGGGTGGCCTGGAAGGCGGCGAACAGAATCAGCGTGGTGATCACCGGTGCCAGCAGCACGAAGGGGATTCGCGTGAGCTGGGCGACCGGACGCGCCAGCATCAGGCACAGCGCGGCACCGAGGATATTGGCCAGCGCCAGCGACCAGATGATGGTGTAAGTCAGATCCAGATGGGTGGTGATCATGCTCACCCCGGGCTCGAGTCCCAGCAGCAGCAGTCCGCCCAGGAAAATCGCCGCCGTGCCCGAACCCGGCACGCCGAACAGCAGCGTCGGCACCATGGCTCCGCAGGCACAGGCGTTGTTGGCCGATTCCGGCGCGATGACCCCGCGAATGTCGCCCTGGCCAAAATGTTTCTCGCCCTTGGCCGTCTTCGATGCGAACGCATAGGTGAGCCAGTCGACGACCGAGCCGGCGAGCCCGGGGATGGTGCCGATGAGGCTCCCCATGCCGGCGCACTTGGCGACCAGGCCGCGATTGTCGACGACGTCGCGAATGCCCTGGCGCCATCCGTGCCCCAGCGAGGTCTGCTCCCGGGCGATGCTGCCGCGCCGGATGAGCAGATCGACGATCTCCGGCAACGCGAAGATCGCCAGCCCCACGACGATCAGCGGGATGCCGTCGAACAGATACTCGACGCCCAGGTTGAGGCGAAACTCGCCGGTCGCCGGCGCCGTCCCGATCGCCCCGGCCAGCAACCCCAGACCGCAGGCGGCCATGCCCTTGAACAGGCTGTCGCCGGAGAGCACCGCGACCATGGCCAGTCCCAGCAGCGTCAGCACGAACAGCTCCGCCGACGAGAACGCCAGCACCAGCGGCCGCGCGACCAGGATGAACCCGGTCAGCACGATGGCGCCGATGACGCCGCCGCACAGCGATGACAGGAAGGCGCTGGCCAGGGCCCGCGCCGCCTGCCCCTTCTTGGCCAGCGGGAAGCCGTCCATCACGGTGGCCTGGGAGGCGCTCGAGCCGGGGATTCCCATCAGCACCGAGGTGAACGTGTCTCCCGTGGGGATCACCGCGACCATGCCCATCAGCATGCCCAGCGCCAACCCCGGCTCCATGCCGTAGAGAAACGGCAGCAGCAGCGCCATGCCGGCGATACCCCCCAACCCGGGAATGATGCCGACCAGCAGACCGATCATCACCCCCAGACCCATGTAGACCAGATGCGAGGCACTGAATACCTCACCTAAACTCGCGACCAAGGCATCTATCATTGTGTTGTCTCCTCATACCGTCTCGGCGACGACGAATCAGTTAACGCGTCACGACCCGCACGCCGTAACGATCCTTGAGCCAGTCGACGACCCATTGACGACGGGCATCGCTGAGTTCCATCGCGGACGCCAGCTGCCTGGCGGCGACCTCTCCCACGACCGGCTCGTATGGCCCGACCTGCTGACGTGCGGCGGCCAGAAAGTCCGCGTTCGTCGTCAGCGCCTTGGCACCGGCGCGATAGCCCGCCAGCAGCTTGGCGTCGACCTGCCTGGGCACCAGCAGCAGCTTCTGCAGGGCGTAGCCGGAGGCGAAGAACTTGTGGAAGACCTCGTAGGCGACGTCGTCTCGGCTGGCGCCGGGCTGGGCCAGATAGAGTTCCGAGAACGTGGGCAGATCGGGGAAGGCGGGGTCACGCACGATCACGCCCTCTTCGTTCATCACGCCCAGCGAAAAGAGCGGCACGGCCTGTCCGGATTCGACCAGCGGCGCGACGCTGCTGAAGTAGGCAGAGGTGGTCTGGAAATCGACCCCGGCCTCTCCGCGCTCGAACGCCAGGCGCCCCTCGCCACGACTGCGCATGCCGAAGACCGGCTCGACCGCCAGGCCCAGCATGTCGAATGCCAGCATCACCGGCATCTCGAGCCCGGTCGGCGTCTGCATCGCGAACTTCGTCGGCTCCTCGCGCAGATTGGCGAGGATCTCGCCGGTCTCCTGGCCGAAACGCGGCTGGACGTAGACCACGCCACCGGTGGGCGCGGCAATGATCGGCGTCCACTTGGCGTAATCGAAGCGGACCCGCGGATCCTTGAGCATGGCCGGGAACTGCGTGGAGGCCGAGGTGACCAGCATCTCCTCGCCATTGGGCTGAGCGCGGGTATAGAAGAGATTGGTGCCGGTGATCGAACCGCCCCCGGGTACGTTGTCGATGACGATGGCGGGATGCGAGGGCAGCGACTGCGCCATCCAGTGCGACATGAAGCGCGCCCAGACATCGGTGCCCCCGCCGACCCCGAACGGCACGGTCCAGGTCAGCGTGTCGGGCGTGGGCTGGGCATCGTCGGCTTCGGCGAATAGCGGTAACAGCGCCAACGCACAGGCGATCCACCAGCGCCGGCAAGGCATTCGCGAGAGTTTCGGCTTGGCGTGCATATCCTCTCCTTCTCTTGGTTTTATGTTGGATGGCGTGTCCGACGTCCTCAGCCGGCGGCATCCAGCTCCAGCGTTTCCGGGACGAATACCGAACCGCTGAACAGCCGACGAGCGGTACGCACCAGCGAGCAGCGCGGCCACTGCTGCCCCGCGGGCCAATGGCTGACGACGCCCAACCGCCCGCTCGGATGCTCGAACTCCATCAGTCCGCTGTCGTCCGGCAAGCTGGCGAGACCGTCGGTGATCCCGCGTGCATCGGCGCATGACACGGCAAGCCCCACCGCACCGGTGATGGCAAGCGCGCGATGACAACGATGCGGCATGAAATAGCGCACCTGCAGAGTACCGCCCGCTTGCGGCGCGCTGATCAGGACGGGTTTCGGGATCACCTTGTCGGCGACATCGCCCAGCCCCATGGCGGCCCCGGCCTGTCGCCGGATCGACTCCAGCCTGGCCATCAGCTCGCGATCCCCGTCGAGTTCGGCCGGCGACTCGTCACCCCGCTTGCCGAAGTCCGCCGCCCGCATCAGAACCATGGGCATGGCGGCGTCGAGACAGGTCACCTCGAGGCCGTCGATGACGTCCCGTGGATGGCCGGTGGGATAGAGCTCGCCGGTCTTCGCTCCCACGGCGTTGCGAAACTCCAGCAACACCGGCGCGGCCGTGCCGGGGACACCATCGATACGCGTCTCGCCGACGTAAGTGACCCGTCCGTCCGGCGTCTGGATATCGGCGTCGATGACGCTCTGGGTGTTGACGTTGCGGATCGTGACCCGCGTGACATCGCCCCGGGCCGCCACCAGCCCCTGCTCGATGGCGAAGGGGCCGACCGCGCTCAGCATGTTGCCGCAGTTGGGGGAGGTATCCACGCGCCGCTGTTCGACCATGACCTGGACGAACAGGTAATCCACATCGATACCGGGCTCCGACGAGGGCGACACGATGGCGACCTTGCTGGTCTGCGGATAACCGCCGCCGATGCCGTCCACCTCCAGCTCGTTGCCCGACCCCATCAGCGCCAGCAGCATCTCGTCGCGCCGGGCAGGATCCCGGGGCAGATCGCTACCCAGAAATACCGGGCCCTTCGATGTACCACCGCGCATCAGCACGCAGGGAATGGCTTGCATAGATCGTTCCTTCCACGTTTCGGCCGACCCGCGGCCACTGGTGGAGGGCAAACTCGCATGCTTGTATCAAGCGATCCAATGCAATTATCGTGGGCATTGATGCACTAGACACATCAATGGGCAGGACAAATACAACCAATTGATATTGAAGAGAAAAATGCTTCAGGCGCTGCAATTTACAGAGACGTCTGCCGAGGCGGCATTAGACCAATGAACTATAAGTTTTGAGCCATGAACCATGGGTTTTAAGTCATGAACTATGAGCTGCAGCAGATCCAGGCGTTCCTCAAGGTCGCGGAACTGGAGAGCTTCCAGGCGGCGGCGCAGTCGCTCAATCTCTCCCAGCCCGCCCTGAGCCGGCGCATCAAGAAGCTGGAATCCATCCTGGGTACGCCGCTATTGGCGCGCACGACTCGCAGCGTGTCGCTCACCACCGTGGGGCGGGACTTCTTCCCCCAGGCCAAACGACTGGTGGATGAGTTCGACCATGCGCTGTTCAACATTCGCGCCCTGGCCGAGAACCGGATCGGCCAGATCACGCTGGCCTGCATTCCCACCGCCGCGTTCTATTTCCTGCCGGCGGTCATTCGGGAGTACAACGCCCGCTATCCCAATATCCGAATTCGCCTTCTCGACCTGAGCGCAAACGACGGACTCGGTGCCGTGCTCAGCGGCGAGGCGGAATTCGGCATCAACATGCTCAGCGGGCATCACCCCGATATCGTCTTTACCCCCCTGGTCGTCGAGCCGTTCGTGCTGGTGTGCCGGCACGACCATCCGCTGGCGGCGCATGGCAGCGTCACCTGGAGCGAGCTCAGCACGCACAAGCTGATCGGGGTGGGAAAGATGAGCGGCAACCGGATGCTGCTGGACCATGAACTCTCGTCGCTGACCCAGCGACCGACCTGGTTCTACGAGGTCCAGCACCTGTCGACCTCGCTCGGCATGGTCGAGGCCGGACTGGGCGTGGCGGCGGTCCCCCGCTTGTCGATGCCCGATCAGGAGCACCCGCTGCTGGTCCAGCGCCCCCTGGTCGAGCCGCTGGTGAAACGGACCCTGGGCATGGTGCGACGCCGGGACAGCGCGCTCTCCCCGGCCGCGGAACGCTTCGTCGAAACGCTGCTGAAACACTGGGACAAGAGCGGCGTCGAGGGCAGCACCGGGCCGATCAACTTGTAACGACGCAGCTCCCGTCGACCAATCGCCCATGGAGCCCTTGCGACGTGAGCAGGACAAGGTCGAAGTGATCGACCATGACCACGACGGGTCGAGCCGCGTCCACGGCCATGCCGGCCAAGGCCTGGCCGGGACGAGGTATCGAACCGATCATGCGTCGATACCCAAGCCCCAGCGCTGCGGGGTCTGTTCGAAGCTCTCGATCAGCAGTTCGGTGAGGGCGCGGATCTTGCGGGAGGGATACTGGCCTGGCGGCCGGACGACGTAGGCTCCTGCCGGCGGGGGCGGATGGTCCGTCATTACCGGTACCAGCGCGCCGGCAGCCACGTGCTCATGGGTGAGGCAATCAGGCAGGTAGCCGATCCCGAGCCCGGCGACGGCCGCGGCGACCAGGGCCAGACCGTTGTCGGCCTTGAAGCTGCCCTGTGGGCGAACCGTGATGGTCTTGTCGCCATCCAGGAGTTTCCAGGTCTCGGTGCCTTGCATGAGGGCCTGATGTTCGACGAGCTCGTCCGGCGTTGCGGGCGCGCCGTGCGCCTCGACATAGCTCGGGCTGGCGACGAGCTTCCCGGAGATCGGGCCGACACGTCTTGCGACCAGGTCCGAGTCCTGCAGGTAGCCAACCCGTATCGCGCAATCGTAGCCCTCCGCGATCAGGTCCACGAAGCGGTCGCTGTAACTGGTATGGATGTGAAGCCGCGGGTGACGTCGCGCCATTTCCGCCAGCACGGGAGCGAAATGCGTCGGGCCGAAGGAAAGCGGAGCGGCAACACGCAAGCGGCCGCGAAGGTCGCCGGCGGGGAGGATCGTTTCCCTGGCCACATCGATCTCGGCGCAGACTCTCGCTGCATAGTCACGAAACGTGGCTCCGGCCTCGGTAAGCGCCGCGCCGCGGGTGGTTCGTGCCAGAAGCTGGATACCCAGCTCCGATTCGAGCCGCGACAGCCGCCGGCTGACGATCGACTTGGAGACACCGAGCCGGCGTGCGGCGGGTGAGATGCCTCCCCCGTCAGCGATTTCCA
>NZ_CALFQK010000110.1:0-3823 GCF_937921195.1 uncultured Salinicola sp. | reverse complement strand
ACAGGGGACCCCATCATTATGAGTGATGTGCTCTAACCAGCTGAGCTACGTAGCCGACGCTGCTGCCTGGAAACGGCAGACGTTGCCGAGTGACAACGGGGGCGGACTATACCTGCAGGCTCGTCGAAGGACAAGCCTGCAATGAGAATCGGCGCGATTTTCGGCTCGTTTTCCCACATCCGCCCTGGCGATGGCTCAGACGCCCAGCGCTTCCTTGACCGCCGGCAGGCCCGGTTCGCCATCGACCGTCTTGACGCCCTCGAGCCAGCCGTCCAGCGTCTCGGGATGCGCCTTGAGCCAGGCGCGGGCCGCGTCCTTCTCGTCCTCGCCGTCGTCCATGATGCTGCCCATGACCTCGTTCTCCATGTCGAGCGTGAAGCTCAGGTTCTGGAGCAGTTGGCCGACGTTGCCGCACTCGTCGATGTAGCCGGCGCGGGTGTTGGTATAGACGGTGGCGCCGCCGTAATCCGGACCGAAGTAGTCATCCGCGCCGGAGAGATAGCCGATATCGAAGTTGGTGTTCATCGGGTGCGGCGCCCAGCCCAGGAACACCATCCACTCCTTGCTCTGGGTACGCGCCCGGACCTCGGCGAGCATGCCGGCCTCGCTGGAGTCGACCAGTTGCCAGTCGCCCAGGCCGAAGGCGTCGTCATCGATCATCTGCTGGATGATCATGTTGCCGTCGTTGCCCGCTTCGATGCCGAACAGCTTGTGGCCGAACTGGTCCGCATGTTCGTCCAGGTCGGCAACCGAGGTGACACCGGCGTCGATGACGTATTCCGGTACCGCCAGGGTGTACTTGGCGCCTTCCAGGTTGGCGCGCGGACGGTCGACCTGCCCTTTCTCGATATAGGGGCCGCTGATCGACTTCATCGACGGCATCCAGTTACCCAGGAACACATCGAAGTCGCCGCCTTTCATGCCCGCGTAGGCCACCGGCACGGAGACGGTATCCGAACTCGCCTCATAGCCAAGACCCTCGAGCACGACGCTGGCCAAGGCGGTCGTCGCCTGGATGTCGGTCCAGCCCACCTCGGCGAAGCGGACGGTCTGGCAGCTCTCGGGCTCCTGCGCCTGGGCCAAAGGCGCCGCCGCCAGGCCGGCACCGGCCAGGGTCCATAGAATCGGCTGATATCTCATGGTGCTTGAACTCCCTGAACGTATTGTAGATTTTGGTCAATAACCACTGATTATCGAATGTTAGATTTTCCATTCGATGACACAATACACTAGTTTTTGTTGATTGACCGTTCAATAAAAAATTTCCATAATGGGCGACGGATGACATCGCCGGTTCGATAGAAGCCGGGTTTCCCGGCGATGACTGGAAACCCGAGCCAAAACGGGTTATCCGTAAGGTTGGATTACGTCAGCCCCGATGCAGGAGTAAAGGCCTTGCCGAAAGTCGGTATGCAACCCATTCGCCGCCGCCAACTGATTCAGGCGACGCTGGAGGCGATCGACGAGGCGGGGCTGGCCGATGCCACGATCGCCAGGATCGCCAAGCGCGCGGGCGTCTCCACCGGCATCATCAGCCACTACTTCGCCGGCAAGGATGGGCTGCTCGAAGCGACCATGCGCCACGTCCTGAGCGATCTGGGCAACGCCGTGCTGGAACGGCGCGCGGCACTGGGCAACGCCCCGCCGGAGGCGCATCTGCACGCCATCATCGACGGCAACTTCGATCGCAGCCAGACCAGCCGTTCGGTAATGAAGACCTGGCTGGCCTTCTGGGCCAGCAGCATGCATCACCCCCCGCTGCAGCGGTTGCAGCGGGTCAACGACCGCCGGCTCTACTCCAACCTGAGCTGCCAGTTCCGGCGCGTGCTGCCGAAACGGGAAGCCCGAAACGCCGCGCGCGGGCTGGCCGCCCTGATCGACGGCTTGTGGCTGCGTGGCGCCCTGGCCCAGGAGGGCCTCGACGTGGACCGCGCCCGCCAGCTGGCCTACGACTATGTCCGGGTACAGCTCGAGACCGCCCGTCACAGTCGAACCCGCGCCAACGACTACGCTTGAAGGCACACGCGCCGAGCCAACGCAATCGATTCAACAACCGGATTCAGGCCGCCGAAACAGCGGCCACGCCATTTCATTCGCCATTCGAAGGAGAGTCATCATGGCACGACTCGAGACGCAGACACTCTACATCGACGGCCGCCACACCCCGGCCAGCGGCAACCAGACCTTCGACGCCGTCAATCCGGCCAATGGCGAGGTCATCGCCAGCGTGCAGCAGGCGACCGCCGCCGATGTCGACAAGGCCATCGAGAGCGCCCGCCGCGCCCAGCGCCAGTGGGCGGCGATGACCGGCATGGAGCGTGCGCGCATCCTGCACAAGGCAGTCGCCCTGCTGCGCGAACGCAACGACGAACTGGCCGAGCTGGAAACGCTGAACACCGGCAAGCCGATCAGCGAGACGGCCAGCGTCGACGTGGTGACCGGCGCCGATGCGCTGGAGTACTTCGCCGGCCTGGCGCCGAGCATCGAAGGCACCCAGATTCCGCTGCGCGAGGACTCCTTCGTCTATACCCGCCGCGAGCCGCTGGGGGTCATCGGCGCCATCGGGGCCTGGAACTACCCCATCCAGATCGCCTGCTGGAAAGCCGCCCCGGCCCTGGCCGCGGGTAATGCGGTGGTGTTCAAGCCGAGCGAGGTCACCCCGCTGACGGCGCTGAAGCTGGCAGAGATCTTCACCGAGGCCGGCCTGCCGGATGGCGTGTTCAACGTGGTCCAGGGCGACGGCAGCGTCGGCGCCATGCTCACCGAGCACCCGGGTCTTGCCAAGATCACCTTCACCGGCGAGGTGGGTACCGGCAAGAAGGTGATGTCCGCCGCGGCCGGCTCCACGCTCAAGGACGTCACCATGGAACTGGGCGGCAAGTCGCCGCTGATCGTGTTCGACGACGCCGATCTCGACCGTGCCGCCGACGGCGCGATGATGGCCAACTTCTACTCCAGCGGCCAGGTCTGCACCAACGGCACACGGGTGTTCGTGCACCGCTCGGTCAAGGACGCCTTCGAGGCCAAGATCGTCGAGCGGGTCAACCGCATCAAGGCCGGCGATCCGCTGGATCCGGAGACCAATTTCGGCCCGCTGGTCAGCTTCGAGCATCTCGAGAAGGTGGCGAGCTACCTGGAGATCGCCAAGCAGGATGGCGCGCGCCTGCTGGTGGGTGGCGACCGCATGACCGAGGGCGATTTCGCCAAGGGTGCCTGGGTCGCGCCCACCGCCTACACGGATTGCGATGACGACATGCGTATCGTCAAGGAAGAGATCTTCGGTCCGATCATGTCGATCCTCGCCTTCGATGACGAGGAAGAGGTGATCCGCCGCGCCAACGACACCGAGTACGGCCTGGCCGCGGGCCTGTTCACCGAGAGCCTCAACCGCGCCCACCGCGTCATCCACCGGATCGAAGCCGGTATCTGCTGGATCAACACCTGGGGCGACTCCCCCGCGGAGATGCCGGTGGGCGGCTACAAGCAGTCGGGCATCGGCCGCGAGAACGGTGTCGAGACGCTGGCGCACTATACCCAGACCAAATCGGTGCAGATCGAGATGGGGCCGTTCGCCTCGGTGTTCTGACATCAGCGACGGGCGCCGGGCCATGAGCTGCGAGCTGAAGGTCACAAAGCGGAAAACCGGCGCGGGCAAGGGAAATCATCGGCTAACGTCTAAGGTTTGGCCCCTTCGCTCGTAGCTCGTAGCTCGTAGCTGCTGTTTAGCGCCCCGAAGCCGGCGCAGTCGTAGCTCGTAGCTCGTAGCTCATAGCTCGTAGCTCGTAGCTCGTAGCTCGTAGCTCGTAGCTCGTAGCTCGTAGCT
>NZ_CALFQK010000109.1:0-88877 GCF_937921195.1 uncultured Salinicola sp. | reverse complement strand
CCAGCATATAAATATTCATTATTGAACTGGTTGAGTAAAATAACCTGCGGTTTGAAGCTTGCTTCACTCGCTGTTATCCTTGAATTCAAATTCGCCATAGCGACGATGACGATGACCAACCCCAATCCGGCATTTACGCCGTCGGCAGACTTGGCAAGGCCTACCGTGGCCGATGCCGTCGTTGGCAAGCCCGATATGCCACTGTTCATTCGCAAGCCCACCACGGAAGATGGGTGGGGGATCTATGAACTGGTCAAGGCCTGCCCGCCGCTCGATGTCAATTCCGGTTATGCCTATCTGTTGCTGGCAACGCAGTTCCGCGACAGCTGTGCCGTCGCGACGACGGAAGATGGTGAAATCGTCGGATTCGTGTCCGGCTACGTCAAAGCTGCCGCTCCCGATATCTATTTCCTGTGGCAAGTCGCGGTCGGGGAAAAGGCACGGGGCACCGGCCTGGCTAGACGCCTGGTCGAAGCCGTGCTGACTCGGCCGGAATTGGCAGGGCTGAATCATCTCGAAACCACGATCACGCCGGACAATCAGGCCTCATGGGGCTTGTTCAAGCGTCTGGCGGATCGCTGGCAGGCGCCCCTCATCAGTCGCGAATACTTTTCGACCGATCAACTGGGCGGAGAGCACGACCCGGAAAACCTCGTCCGGATCGGCCCGTTCGACCCCCAACGTATCCAGGGCGGGTAAGGTCTGCGTTGTCACGCATGTCTTATGCCAGCACGCCTTATCCACGCTCCCCACGACATCCACACTCCCATTACGGAGGTTGTATGCAGACTCAGATTCTCGAACGCATGGAATCCGAAGTCCGGACTTATTCTCGCTCTTTTCCAATTGTTTTCACCAAGGCCCAGGGCGCGCGCCTGATTGCCGAGGATGGCCGCGAGTACATCGATTTTCTCGCTGGCGCCGGCACGCTCAATTACGGTCATAACCATCCGAAGCTTCAGGAAGCGCTGGTCGAATACATCACTTCCAACGGTATCGTCCATGGTCTGGACATGTGGACCGCCGCCAAGCGCGACTACCTCGAGACGCTGGAAGAAGTGATCTTCAAACCGCGTGGGCTGGACTACAAGGTTCATTTGCCGGGCCCGACGGGTACCAACGCTACCGAAGCCGCGATTCGCCTGGCTCGAGTGGCGAAGGGTCGTCATAACATCGTCACCTTCACCAATGGCTTCCATGGCGTCACCATGGGCGCACTGGCAACGACCGGCAACCGCAAGTTCCGCGAAGCGACCGGTGGCATCCCGACCCAGGGTGCCAGCTTCCTGCCGTTCGATGGTTATCTCGGGGAAGGCACCGACACACTCGACTATTTCGAGAAGCTGCTGAGTGACAAGTCTGGCGGGCTCGACGTGCCGGCCGGCGTGATCGTCGAGACGGTGCAGGGCGAGGGCGGTATCAACCCGGCAGGCCTGGACTGGCTGAAGCGTCTGGAAGGCATCTGCCGCGCGCATGACATCCTGCTGATCGTCGACGACATCCAGGCAGGTTGTGGCCGTACCGGCAAGTTCTTCAGCTTCGAGCATGCCGGCATCGTGCCTGATATCGTCACCAATTCGAAATCGCTGTCCGCTTATGGCCTGCCGTTCGCCCACGTGCTGATGCGCCCCGAATTGGATAAGTGGAAGCCTGGCCAGTACAACGGCACATTCCGTGGTTTCAACATGGCTTTCGTGACAGCGGCGGCCGCGCTCAGGCATTTCTGGAGCGACGACACCTTCGAGCGCGACGTCCAGCGTAAAGGGCGTATCGTCGAAGAGCGCTTCGCCAGGATTGCCGCGATGCTGACCGAAATGGGTTATCCCGCGAGCGAGCGTGGCCGCGGTCTGATGCGCGGTATCGATGTGCGCGACGGCGACGTGGCGGACAAGATCACGGCGAAAGCCTTCGAGAACGGGCTCATCATCGAAACCGCGGGGCAGGATGGTCAAGTCGTGAAGTGCCTGTGCCCGCTGGTGATCAGCGATGAAGACCTCCTCGAAGGTCTGGATATTCTGGAGCGCAGTGCCAAGGAAGCCTTCGCCTGAGGCGGAAACTGACACGACGCACAATAGGGCGGCCCTCCTTCAACGAGCATGGGGCCGTCTCTCATGTCATCTTTTGACGAGTCACCCACCAGGAGTTGTATCGATGATCGTACGTAATCTTCAGGAATGCATGAAAACCGACCGCTTCGTCGAAGCCGAGAACGGCAACTGGGACAGCACTCGGCTGATGCTGGCCGAAGACGGTTGTGGGTTTTCATTCAACATCACGCGTATTCATCCGGGTACGGAAACCCATATTCATTACAAGAACCACATCGAAGCAGTGTTCTGCTACGAAGGTGAGGGTGAAGTGGAAACCATCGCCGATGGCAAGATCCATACCATCAAGGCCGGCGACATGTATTTGCTCGACCAGCACGATGAGCATTGGCTGCGTGGCAAGGAAAAGGGCATGACCGTTGCCTGTGTCTTCAGCCCTGCGCTAACTGGCCGTGAAATTCACCGCGAAGACGGCTCCTACGCACCGGCCGAGTAAATCTCAACGCGCCATCGTTCATTCAGGCACAAAAAAAGACCGCTTATGCGGTCTTTTTTTGATCCTGACCTCCTCCCAGAAACCGGATCCACCGGCAATGTGAAATTCCCGCTACGTTTATTCTGATAGCACGAGATCTCGCGATGGAGCCTCGACTTGGTGCCGTGAAAACAGAATACCAACGGACTAATTCGCCAGTAATTTTGAAGGGTACGGCCTTTCGAGAAGTCATCGACGCTGAGCTGCGGTAGGTCGTAGAGAGGCTCAACAACCTGCCCGCAGCGTCTGGGTTATCAGACTCCGGTCCAAGTATTTTGAGTGGATACTCAGGCTCATTGGAAATGCGTTTTTCTAAGGTAATTTCGATTGGCTAGCAATCATAGATAAAGTTGTGTCGTGATCAATCTGAGCTAAGAACTGCTTGGCCTCCTTTTGAAAGGCTGCTAATGCTTGTCCAGATAGCTGCTTGCCTTCCGGCAATTTGACGCGCATGGCGTCGACTTGATTATTGTTAACCATTAATTCGTAATGAAGATGAGGCCCCGTGCTACGACCCGTATTGCCGGATAGTGCAATCTTCTGGCCTCTGGAAACGCGCTCGCCTTCAGATACCAAGCGTTTGGATAGGTGCATATAGCGAGTCTTGTAGCCGTTGTCATGGCGGATCACAACGTAGTTTCCAGCGCCATTTGCTTGATAGGCCGATTTGACAACACGTCCATTTGCTGGAGATTGAATCGAAGTGCCAATGGTTACTGCAAAGTCAGTGCCTCGATGCGGACTAACTCGGCCAGTGATTGGGTGCTTTCGCCGCAAGTTAAAAGGCGAGCTTATCCTGTAGTCGCCTTTAAACGGCTTCCGGTTAAATGCCGGGGAGAGGCTGTAGCCTTCAGAGGTATAAAAATTGTCATCAGCAGGATTCCTAACGATAGCTAGGTCTCTTTTATTGCCTTTGTAGTGAGCAGCAAGGATGCGCGAATCAGCAGCCTGACCCTCAATCATATCGGTTTCTACCAAAACTCGGAATTGATCTCCTCGCCGGGCAGCACGGCGAAAATTTATCTTTTTCGAAAGTAGATCGCTCAGATCAGACACTTCTGAGTAAGATAAGCCAGTGGCGCTGGCTGACTGAGCAAAACTGCCATTGACGGTTCCTGAAAACAATCGCTCCGTTTTCCGAGCCGTTTTTTCAAGACGAGTAACCTCAAAGCTCTTGCTGTCGTGGTCGCGTTCAATCAGGAGGCCGGAATGTGCATCCTCCATGATTCGCAGTGCCAATAATTCACCAGATTCGTTAATTTTAAAGTCAAAGTTATCACCGACACGCCAGCGAGTGAATGTCCTTTCGTCCGGGATTTCTTCGAGAAGCTGCATAACTTCATCATAGCCTAGTCCCAGAATGCGTTCGGCCATGTCCGCGAAAGTATCGCCGGATTGAATGGTATAAGTTTCCCAAGATGGGACGAATCTTTCGTTGGCTACCAGTTCTTCTTCCATGTCTACTTTTTCATCGTTATGTATTAGGTCGACAGATAAACCAACATCGGAAGTCCCGCCAACTTTGCGATCGTTGGCTTCTGTTGACGAGTCGGTAAGTCGAATCGCCATGTGCAGCGCCTGGCTATCCAGTTCGCTAGCGTCTTTAGTACTTTCCGGCTTGGTTGTAGGAACGCTGGGGTTTAATGGTGTAGCCGCACGAACAACGCTGTCTTGGACAGTTGTTTCAGAAACGCGAGTAGTTTCAACTTCGTCTGTTACCAATAGGAGGCTTTGCGGCGAGCCTGCCGTGGGCTTGGTAAGTCCGGTGGAAGCCTGAGCGGGGCCCGTATATTTGTAGTTGGTGCTGACTTTAACAGCTGTCATGGTGTCAGCTTGAGCTTGGAAGCGAGTAGATAACTCAATGCTTGGCGAACTAGCCTCGTTAAGGGGCGCATCATCTCCATTAGAAGCTTTTAACACAGAGAAGATTTCCTGCGCTCCTAGTAACGTGACTAGCGTAGCTATAGGTAAAATCAGTAATTTTCGGCTGCGAGGCAGGAAGCGAAGGATTCTTAGCATGAGAGCTTATGATAGACCAAGTGAAGTGAAATGGCGGCACTTTACCCCAAACAACACGATGTGCCTACCCTACAGGGCAAGCCTCTGCGCATAATGACATTTTGTAGTGGCTTGCCTAACTGTCGATAACGGTGTCTTTTAGCTATTTCGCCTGCGTACCCCGGATATAACCAGCGCTGCTGACAATAGCCAGGTTGGCCAGCTTCCGGTGCGTGTGAATGGCGTTTCTCCCCGCATGGCCCGGATTTCTCCGTTGAGGGTGGTCATCCTGAATTGAGTCGCGCGATCGATAATGCGACCTTGCGGGTCGATGATGGCCGTCACCCCATTGTTCGTTGCCCGCATAACATAGCGACCATTTTCAAGGGCGCGTAGCCGGGCCATTTGCAGATGCTGAAGCGGCCCGATGGAGTCACCGAACCAGGTGTCGTTGGACACCGTGAGCAACACCTCAGCGTTATCGGCGCGTTGTGCCACTAAGTCCGGGAAAATAATTTCGTAACAGATCGCCGTGCCGATGCGCAGTCCAGCGGCTCGGATCGGGCCTTGTTCGGAATTGCCTGCCGTGAAGTCTGACATCGGCAGATCAAAGAAAGCGATAATGCCACGTAGCTGTTTTTCCATCGGGATGTATTCACCGAACGGTACCAGATGCGACTTGCGGTACACATCCGTAACCTCGCCGGCACCGACTACGGCATTGTAATAGCGGCCCGAGTCGTCGCGCTGCACGATACCGGTGAGTAGTTCGGCTCCTGATGGCAAAGTAGCCTTAACCCGCTCCAACAGCGGCTCGGCTTGACGCTGATACATAGGAATCGCCGTTTCCGGCCAGATAACCAGATCTATGTCTTCAGCAATGTTGCGGGTCAATCGGGCATAGGTGCTGACTGCGTTACGCTGCCCCTCGTTTGTCCATTTGCTTAGCTGGGGTAGATTGCCCTGTAACAGGCTCACTTGTACGGGCTCCTTGCTGGGTATGGTCCACTGAGTAGGAAGCATCAAGGGGAACAGCCATAGAGCGGCGATCGTGCCCCCTGCCCACCAGCGTCGACGCAGGAACTCCACCCCCAGCGTGCCCGTCAGGGCGGTAACCAATGTCAACAGCAGCACCCCGCCAACCGGGGCCAATGGTGCTAAAGGAGAATCGACGTGCGCGCTCCCCAGCAATAGCCAAGGGAAACCGGTGAAAAGGTATGTCCGTAGCACTTCAATCAACACCCACGCGCCGGCGAAGGAGAGAAAGGCTAGACGCGAGCCAGTAAAGCGCCGATAGAACCAGAAGGGAATGGCATAGAAAAGCGCCAAGGTGGCGGCAAACAGGGCTGTAAGGAAAACCGATAGCGGCACCCCCGTGTAACCGTACTCATGGATCGACACGTAGACCCATGAGGTTCCCGTGGCGAACAGCGCGATGCCATAACACCAGCCTCGCAGGGCTGCCTGACCCGGTGTCAGGTCATCCAGGCCTGAGTAAATGAGGCCGACGGCGACCGGCCCCAGCCACCAAAGCTCGAAGGGAGAGAAGGTTAGCGTCGTTAGAGCCCCTGCGAAGACCGCTAACACGCATCCCATCCAGGGGCGACAGGAAAATCGCATGGGTTGCTCCTTAACGTGACGGGCCACTTTTATCAAAAACGCCTCGGAAAAACATTATGGCCATTCTCAAAAGTCATGCTTCTATTGGCCGTCGCAGTCGTTCGCAAGTCGTTTTCTACCCGCCTCGCATGCTTCACTACCAGTAAGACGATGCGGCTTGACTCTATAGCCACTAGAAGGTTTAGAGTTTAAACACAGAAATTGAACGAGGTAACTTTTCATGCCAGCTACAAATCCCGAAGTATCCGATAACCCATACCAGTGGACCGTTCAAGGCATGGACTGTCCAAGCTGCGCCGGCAAGATCCGTGGTGCGGTGGAACGCCTGAAAGGCGTTTCCGACGTTCAGGTTTCGGTGATGAAGGAGACGCTGAGGCTTGGGCTGGACACGCGACAAACCTCGATGGAGCAAGTCGAGAAGACCGTCAAGCGGCTTGGCTATGGCGTCCAGTTCAAGCCCGCTGCCGCTGGACAGGATAGTGATCCGGACGAGAGCCATTCACACGGCGGCTGTGACGGTAGCCAGGCTCACGACCACGACCACTGTCACGGACATGACTATGACCATGACCATGACCATGACCATGACCGCGACGTGACGATGGCGACAGCCGAAGAGGCCGATACCGAGGGCACGCTCAGTTGGAAGGTCGGCGGCATGGACTGTGCCAGTTGCGCGGCGAAAATTCGTGGCGGTGTAGAGAACCTGCCGGGAGTCTCCGACGTCAAAGTGTCGGTCATGAACGAGACGCTCACGCTGAAGCTCGACGAACAGCAAACCTCGCCGGACAGCGTCGAGAAATCGATCAAGCGGCTCGGTTACAGTGTAACGCCGCGCACCGCCATAACCGGTAATGGCTCCAATGGCGCCAGCTCCACAGCTGACGAAGGCGTCGCCGAGGCAGTGTCGGCCTCACCGAAACGCTGGTTTCTGCATGGCAAGGGCCGGCTGGTGGTCATGACCGGGGCTGTCCTGCTGGCCGCCGTGGCGGTGCGCCTGGTGGCCTCGGAGTCTCTGGCTTATTGGGGCTTCATCCTGGCGTGTCTGGTCGGGCTGGTTCCCGTAGCGAAACGTGCTTTTTCCGCTGCACGAGCGGGCATGCCATTCACGATAGAAATGCTGATGACCATCGCTGCCGGTGGCGCGCTGATCATCGGTGCCGCCGAGGAGGCGGCGCTGGTGGTCTTCCTGTTCGCCGTCGGCGAAGTGCTTGAAGGGGTGGCCGCGGATCGTGCCCGCTCGAGTATTCGCGCGCTGGGTGATCTAGTGCCCAAGAGCGCGCTGGTCGAAGACGCACAGAGGGCGACTCGCAAGGTCAATGCCGCGAATCTGAAGATTGGTCAGGTCGTCGTCGCGCGACCCGGCGACCGGATTCCTGCCGATGGGCAGATCATTGAAGGAACGTCTTCTATCGATGAATCGCCGGTGACCGGTGAATCGGTGCCCAAGAGCAAGACCCTCGACGAGTCGGTCTTCGCCGGGTCCATCAATAATGATGCCGTGCTGCGTATTCGCGTCACCAAGGCGCCCGAAGACAATACCATCGCGCGGATCATCCGCTTGGTGGAAGAAGCACAGGAAGCCCGTGCGCCCACCGAGCGTTTCATTGATCGCTTCAGCCGTGTCTATATGCCCGCTGTGGTCGGTACCGCGCTACTCGTTGCGATCATTCCTCCGCTACTTTTCGGCGGCGCTTGGGGTGAATGGACTTATCGAGCCCTGGCGCTGCTGTTGATTGGCTGCCCGTGTGCGCTGGTAATTTCGGTACCGGCTTCGATCGCCTCGTCGCTGTCTACCGGGGCACGCCGCGGGCTATTGTTGAAGGGGGGCGCGGTGATCGAGTCCACCGCCAAGGCTAGCCTCGTGACCTTCGACAAGACCGGCACCCTGACCGCCGGGAAACCAGTCGTTACCGACGTGCAAGCGGCTGCCGATGACCACGATGAGGCTGATGTCGTTGCCTTGGCCGCCAGTGTCGAGGCCGGCTCCAGCCACCCGCTCGCCGAGGCGGTGTTAAGTCATGCCGAATCGCGTCATATCGCGTTTTCTCAAGGGGCGGACGCACGCGTCATCGCCGGCCATGGTGTCGAGGCAAGCGTGGACGGTCATCGTAGCTATGTCGGTTCGCCACGCTACGCTGAAGACCAGGGCGTACTGACAGAGGCTCTGAAGACGCGGATCGCTGCGCTGGAGGAGCAGGGCAAGACGGCCGTCGTGGTGTTTAGGGACGGCGCGATCGTCGGACTGATTGCCATGCGTGACGAGCCGCGCACGGACGCCATCGACGGCATCAAGGATCTCCAGGCACTGGGCATCCGCTCGGTGATGCTGACCGGTGACAACCCCCGTACCGCGAAAGCGATTGCCGATCCGCTGGGCATCGAGTTCCAGGCAGGCTTGCTGCCTGACGACAAGGTCACGGCAATCAAGGGAATGGTCGCCAAGGACCGGGTGATCATGGTGGGCGACGGGATCAACGACGCGCCTGCACTCGCCACCGCCGACGTCGGCGTGGCCATGGGCTCGGGCACCGATGTCGCCCTGGAAACGGCCGATGGCGCCTTGCTGCGTAATCGCGTGACCGACATAGCGACTATGATTCGTCTGGCTCGCGCCACCATGAACAATATTCGCCAGAACATCACCATCGCGCTGGGCCTGAAGGCGGTATTCCTGTTGACGACCATGTTTGGTCTGACCGGGTTGTGGGTGGCTATCATGGCTGATACCGGCGCCACCGTACTAGTGACGCTGAATGCGCTGCGTCTGTTACGGTTCGAGAATCGACAGGGCCCGACACGCGGCGGTGGAGCCTCCGTCAATGTGCCGCCGGAAAGCTCGGGCCAGGCCGCTTCGCCGGCGAGTGCTTGAAGGCGAGTGCTAGAGCTAGACATCGACCAGGGAAGGTGATCATGGATAGCATTTGGATGGTGTTCGGCCTGGCATTGCTTCCCGCGTTGGGAAACTTCGGTGGCGGGCTGGTTGCGGAGGTCTCGCGGACGCGTGGCATGTCGCATACACAGAAATAACGGATTATTGACATTGAGGACGACGGCGTGGGTATGGAAGCGTCCGCATTGTCGCAACTTGGTCAGCAAGAGAAACGCCTCAATGAAAGCAGCACGGTTCATGCTGTCCTATTGGCAGAACGCCGAGAGTCACATGGTCATCGTAGCGAGAATGGATTCATAAACACTTCCAGCCAGGCATAGAGCCCATGACATCTCCACACCCCCGATCTTGGCGTGGATATGCCGCTGGTCTCGTCAACCGAAAGGTGTCCGCACGACGGCAGGAGCGGTTCAGAAGCAGGCAAGCCCCCTAGGGGGCTTGCTATTCTTTATTGACGCTGTTACATGCAGCCTAGACGGGGCTCTGCTGCCTGTGGTCTCCTAATTCACATCACCAGCCCCGCAATCAGGATCGGCATCACAAACGTGACGGATAGCGGCATCCTCGGGTTGTAAGGTGGTGTGCTCAATACCGAAGCGCCCCCGCAATATCGTTTGCAACTGCGGCAGTATCTCTTCCCATCGTCCCATCGCTTCCACATCAATATGCGCCGCTAGAGCTTGACTGTTTGATGATAGGCTCCAGATATGCATGTCATGGATAGCAAAAACGCCGTCGACCCGGACAAGGGCGCAGCCGACTTCATGTGCATCGATTCCTTCTGGCACGCCTTCCATCAACACTTGCGTCACCTCACGCAGTAGTCGAACGGCGGATACCAGAATCAATAGGCTGACGAAAAGAGACAGGATCGGGTCCGCAATGGGCGGCCCGCCCAGATAAATGACCGCCCCGGCAACCAGCGCAGCGACCGAGCCCAGCAAGTCTCCCATTACGTGCAGGAGCGCTCCGCGAACGTTTATAGTCTGCTCTCCACGCATCAGCGCCCAAGCCACTGCGATATTCACCAGCAAACCGAGCCCGCCGATCGCCAAAACCATGCCACCGGCAACAGCGGGGGTGTCTGCCATGCGGCGGATCGCTTCATAGGCGATAAATACAATCACTCCGAACATAAACAGCACGTTAAACAGGGCTCCGAGAATTTCGGCGCGCTTGAGTCCAAAGGAATGCTGACGCGATGCCGGCTTCTTGGCCAGCCAAGCGGCGAAGGCACCAATCCCTAACGACAATGAATCGGTAAGCATGTGGCCTGCGTCCGATAACAGGGCAAGCGAATCAGCTATCAGGCCGCCGAATACTTCGACAGCTGCAAAACCTGTAGTGAAGACCAGTGCAAACAACAAGGTCTTGCCGCCACTATGGCTATGATTGTGGTCTGACATTGATGCCTCCTTCGTATATTGGCCATCGAGATTCCCCGCGAGCCGCTCTCACTCTCTATCAGGCCATTGGGTCGATATGTTTTTCCGCGCTAATGAAAGGCAGTTTGCACCTGCCACATTACGATTGGATATATTCACAAAGGAAGCCGTGGCTCGCCACGGCTGTCGTCCCGTAGCAGAAGTCATCCTAGTCGCTGGTGATCGTCGTACCGGCGCCAGTGCCTTTGAGCCTTTTCTTCGAGCGGGTGGTGGTGGTCTTGCTTTTTTACTCTCATTCATTTTGAGTCTTCCGTGTGCCAGGCTTTTATCTGCCTTACTTGAGGTAGGACTTAATGACCTGTAGTACCGCGTCCAAGTCTTGTTGCCGCTGCGCCAGTTCGGGCTCCCTGACGACGTGATCAGTCAGGTGCCCCTCCATGACGGCGGCCATCAACCCATTCACCGCCCCGCGAATCGCGGCGATCTGTTGCAGCACTCATCGGCACGCTTTTGTGATCGATAGCCATCACACGAAATGGCCATCGTGAAATAACGAAGAGGCACAAGGAACGTCATGCATGCATGTAGGGGCGCTGCTGGTTGTAGCGCAGCATCAGGTAGAAGCCGATATCCCGTAAAGCCTAACGCACCGATAAGTAACCGGTCGCGGACATCCATTCGCTCTTGTAGCTTCGAAATAACCGCTCCATGGACAAATTGGCCCCGCTTGGAGCGGCGGCTTCTCACATTGTGGGCGGACTTAAACCAGGGGGAAGGTCAATCCGTCAATCTCGATCCGATCATCCTGATGCAAGCGACAGCAGCGATTCGGCTATCGGCATTCGGCTATCCAGTGACATCATGACACTCAATGCAGTTACCACCACGATCGAGATACCGAAGACCTTGCGAGCCCAGGCTTGATCATTGGTGGTTCGGAAGCCTCTGAGCGTAATACTGAGCCAGTAACCGCCCACGGCAACGGCAACGATGGCGTAGGCCCATCCGGTATAGCCGGCAACCGATAGCATGACCGAGGCGATCACGAACAGCACCGTGTAGATCACGATATGTCGCTTGGCCACCGCGATGCCGTGCTTCACCGGTAGAACGGGTATCGATGCCGAGGCGTAGTCGTCGAAGCGAAAGATGGCAATCGCATAGGAGTGCGGCATCTGCCACATGCTGAAAATGATCAGCAATAGCAGGGCACCCAGATCGAACGTGCCCGTCACCGCACAGTATCCGATCACCGGTGGCGATGCGCCGGATAAACTTCCGATCAGCGTGCTGTAGACCGAGTGGCGTTTGAGGTAGAGGCTATAGGCACCCACATAGATGGCAAAGCCTAATGCCGCGAATCCGGTAGCCAACGGCGTCGTCATCCACGCCAGCAGGCCAAAACCGACGATACCCAGCAAGCACCCGAACAGCAGGGCGATCGGAATCGAAATCTCGCCGGTCACCATGGCTCGAGACTGAGTGCGTGCCATATGGCCGTCGATATCGCGATCGATAATGTTATTGAAAACACAGCCGGACGCGACGACCAACGAGGTGCCCAGTACCACTGCCAGAAATAACCACGGTTCGAAACGGCCACCGGCGGCCAGGAAATAGCCGCCGATGACTGTGACGAGATTGCCGAAGATGATACCGGGCTTGGTCAACGAACTGTAAGCCTTGTATGTCACTTGGCTATCACATCAAATTCAGACGGAGGTGGTGCATGATCCATAGTGATCCCCCGACAATCAGTCCTATGATCACCGCCGTAAATACAAAAAATCCACCAGATTCACGACCCTGCTGAGTTCTAAATTCGAGATGCATGAAAAGAATTAACTGCACCAGGACCTGAACTACCGCCGTGACAATCACCGTAATGGCAGTTGCCAGGATACTGAATTTCCCCAGCATGACTACGCCAAAAGCCGCCAGCGTTAGCGCAATCGATAGAATCAATCCAACAGTATAAGATTTATGGCTACCGTGGCTGGTGCCATCGTGAGAAGTGTGACTATCGTTCATGTCACATCGCTCCTATCAGGTAGACGAAGGAGAAGACGCAGATCCAGACAATGTCCAGGAAATGCCAGAACAGGCTCAGGCACAGCATTCGGGGTTTGGTCACACTGTCCAGCCCGCGTTTGGATATCTGGAAGAACATGATCGCGATCCAGATCAGGCCAAAGGTCACGTGCAGACCATGGGTACCGACCAGCGTGAAGAAGGCTGACAGGAAGGCGCTACGGTCCGGACCGTAGCCTTCGGCGATGAGGTTATGGAATTCGTACACCTCCATCGCGACGAAGCCAAAGCCCAGCAGGAACGTTACCGCCAACCACTTGAGGACGGCGCCGCGGTCGCCAGCATTCTGCGCCAAGACCGCCAGACCGAAGGTGAAACTACTGATCAACAGCAGAAAGGTTTCGACCAGCACGAAAGGTAGCTCGAAGATCTCCTGCGAGGTCGGACCACCCGCAGTGGCGTTGGCCAGCACCCCAAAAGTGGCGAACAGCGTCCCGAAGATCACCAGATCGCTCATCAGGTAGATCCAGAACCCGAAGATCTTCATTGCGCCTGCGTCGTGGTGCTCATGCCCGTCGTGGGCATGAGCGTCATGTTGCTTGATTGTGTCGGTTGCCATGATTAAGCCTGCATCTCCAACCGTTTGTGGTATTCACGTTCGGTCTTTTCGACCTCGGCAGCGCTGACGTGGTAGTCGGTATCGTTATTGAAGATACGGAACATGAACGTCACGAACATGCCGATGGCCCCCAGACCCGCCAGCCACCAGATGTGCCAGATCAACGCAAAGCCGAACAACAAGGCAAACAGCGACAGGATCGGGCCTTCCGCCGTGTTCCTGGGCATGTGAATGTCCTCGAACTTGGTCGCCAGCTCGCGCTTGAAGCCACCCGGCTGCTGCTTCATCTCCCAGTAGCTATCGATGGACGCGACATCTGGCAGGTAAGCGAAGTTGTAGTTCGGGGGCGGAGAGGAGGTAGACCACTCCAGCGTACGCCCATCCCACGGATCGCCTGTCAGATCACGGTTCTTCTCGCGATCGCGAATACTGACGACAAGCTGGATCACGATGCAGGCAATGCCGCAGGCGATGATCACGGCGCCAAACCAGGCCACGATCATCAGCGGCTGCCACTCGGTCTGTTCGTAGGACTGCATCCGGCGCATGGCACCGAAGAAGCTCAGCGCATACAGCGGCATGAACGCGACGTAGAAGCCGATCAGCCAGCACCAGAAGGAGCGCTTGCCCCATTTTTCACTCAGCGTGAAGCCGAAGGCTTTCGGGAACCAGTACGTGAAGCCGGCCATCATCCCGAACACCACGCCGCCGATGATGACGTTATGGAAGTGAGCGATGACGAAGAGCGTGTTGTGTAGCACAAAGTTCGCCCCCGGCACGGCCAGCATGACACCGGTCATACCGCCCAGGGTAAAGGTGATGATGAAACCGATCGTCCAGAGTACCGGCGTCGTGAACTGGATGCGCCCGCGATACATGGTGAACAGCCAGTTGAAGATCTTCACGCCCGTGGGTATGGCGATGATCATCGTTGCAATGCCAAAGAAGGAATTTACATCAGCACCCGCGCCCATGGTGAAGAAGTGGTGCAGCCAGACGGTGAACGACAAAAATGCGATCACGACGGTGGCCCAGACCATGGTCTTGTAGCCGAACAGACGCTTCTTGGTAAAGGTCGCGATGACCTCGGAGAAGACACCGAACGCCGGCAAGATCAAGATGTAGACTTCCGGGTGGCCCCAGGCCCAGATGAGGTTGACGTACATCATCTGGCTGCCGCCCATATCATTGGTGAAGAAGTGCATGCCCAGATAGCGATCCAGAGTCAGCAGGGCAATGGTCACGGTCAGGATCGGGAACGACAAAATGATCAGCACGTTGGTGCAGAGCGCCGTCCAGGTGAAGATCGGCATGCGAAACAGGGACATGCCCTTGGTGCGCATTTTCAGGATGGTGACGAAGAAGTTGATCCCCGTCAGCGTGGTCCCGATACCCGATATCTGCAATGCCCAGATCCAATAGTCGACCCCAACGCCTGGACTGTATTTCAACTCCGATAGCGGCGCGTAGGCCAGCCAGCCGGTCTTGGCGAACTCGCCGATAACCAGAGACATGTTCACCAGAATCACGCCCACCGCGAACAGCCAGAAACTCAGGTTGTTCATGAACGGGAAGGCCACGTCGCGAGCGCCGATCTGCAGCGGCACGACCAGATTCATCAAACCGATGACCATGGGCATGGCGACGAAGAAGATCATGATGACACCGTGGGCGGTGAAGATCTGATCGTAGTGTTCGGGAGGCAGATAGCCCTCGGCGCCACCGGCAGCAATGGCTTGCTGCGTTCGCATCATGATCGCATCGGCGAAGCCGCGAATCAGCATGACGAGCGCAACGAGGAAGTACATCACACCGATCTTCTTGTGATCGATGGACGTTACCCATTCGGTCCAGAGATAGCCCCATTTGCGATAATAGGTAATCAGACCGACGATCAGCGCACCGATGATCCCGATGGCCACCGCGGTGACCATGATGATCGGTTCGTGAAATGGAATCGAATCTAAGCTGAGTTTTCCGAACATGACGTTACTCCGCTGCCTGCGCACTCATGGGCATTGAAGACTCCCGTGCTTCGTTGTGCTCGCCATGACTGTCGCTGCCGCCATGACTCGCTTTGTAACTTTTGATCAGGTCGCCGTAGAAATCGGGCGAAACCTGAGAGAAATACTCCACCGGATGGGCAATGGAAGGCTCGGCGATCTGTTCATAGTCTTCCGGGAACATCATGGTGTTGGGTGACTGCTTGATCTTGTCGACCCATGCCTGGAAATCCGCATCCGACGTTACGTGTGTGTCGAACAGCATTTCCGAGAAGCCTTCGCCGCTGTACGCGGTCGAACGGCCACGGAAGGTGCCGATCTCGTTGCCTTCGAGATAGACATCGTTGTCCATGCCGGCCATGGCGTAGATCTGGCTACCCAGCGTCGGAATCATGAACGAGTTCATGACGGTACCGGAGGTCACGCGGAAGTGAACCGGCGTATCCACCGGAATGGCCAGCTCATTGATGGTGGCAATGCCTTCGTCCGGATAGATGAACAGCCATTTCCAATCGAGCGAGATCGCATCGATCGTCATGGTTTCCTCTTCACTGGCAATCGGCTTGTGCGGATCGTAAGAGTGCGACGTCTGCCATGTCAGGATGGCAAGAAAGAAAATGATGACGCACGGAATGGCCCAAACGAAGACCTCGATGATGTTCGAGTGCTCCCAGTTTGGCGTGTACTTGGCCGCGAGATTGGTTCCGCGATATTTCCAAGCAAACAGAATAGTCATCACGATGACCGGAATGACCACGATCAGCATCAAACCGAAGGCCGTGATGATCAGCGATTTCAGACCCTGACCAATCTCGCCGGTCGGATCCATCAGCGCTGAGCCACAGCCACTCAACAATAATGGCGCGGTTAACCACGTCATCACACTCAAATACTTGAGGGAGTTCCTTTTTCTCATCTCACGACCCCAGTGGAGGAAAGCTTTTCGGCCCTGCAACAATCGGTTAGCGGCCTGCATCATACGCCGCTAGCCAGGGCTGACAACTCTGACACGACGCGCAATGGCGTACCGAAGCATCGGACGTCGCCAACGAAGTAGGGATTTCGCGGTCGGCATTGTACCGAAAAAATGACTTTTGATCAGACGCTGGCGGGAAACTCCGCGTCAGTGTGGCGATATGTCGCAGACTGACGCGGCCCATTTCTCGATGTCACATCAGCGTAGCGCAACCTCGGGGTAAACCGAGCAGTATTTCGAAATCCCGAGCGATAAACATATCGGCATGCAGGCTGGATGGCTCGGATCATGATATTCCGTAGGTTCGCATAATATATATTATGTTAAATACGCTGCGCGCGTATTGTCTTGCACGCACCGGCATGTCGAATCCCTGGATGACGATCCACCCCGTCCGGGTGAATTCTTGTCCGGTGGTTCCTTCCAGCGCTAACGCGTAGAATGTGGCCCTCTCGATGCTTACCGGGAAGTTCGATGCTCGATTCGGATGTGCTGCTCAAACAGGCAGATCAACAGTGTCAGGAACGCGGCGTACGCTTTACGCCGATCCGCCGTCGCGTACTGGAAATGATCTCCAGTACGCCAGGTGGTCTCAAGGCCTACGATCTGCTGGATCGTCTGTCGGACGAACATGCGTCCGCGAGACCGCCGACGGTCTATCGGGCACTGGATTTCCTGATCGAGCAAGGTTTGGTCCATCGCATCGAATCGCTCAATGCCTACATTGCCTGCCCGTGCCCCGAACACGTCCACCGGTTCCAGTTGCTGATCTGCCGTCACTGCGGACGTGTCGAGGAACTGCATCAGGAAGCCGTCGGTGAAATGCTGGCATCCACGGCACGGGAACGCGGGTTCACGATCCAGCGCCAGACCATCGAGCTGCTCGGCGCCTGCGACGCCTGTCTCGAAAAGGTCTGATCACGCTAAGCTCATCTCCAGCTCGACGGAACTCTCATGTCCGATTTCTTTCACGATCTCGAGCGTTCATCATCCGGCGCTCGGGTAGCCATCGGCGATCTGCTCACGGCGGCCAGATGGAACGTCGATGGACTGATTCCCGCCATCGCGCAGCAACACGATAGCGGCGAGGTGCTGATGATGGCGTGGATGAACCGCGCGGCGCTGGAGGAAACGCTGGCCACCGGGCGTGTCTGCTACTGGTCCCGCTCCCGGCAGGCGTTCTGGCGCAAGGGTGAGACATCGGGCCAGCAGCAGCATCTGGTCGAGGCGCGTCTCGACTGCGATGGCGACACCTTGCTGCTCAAGGTGGACCAGTCGGGGCCCGCCTGTCATACCGGTCGACGTCACTGTTTCTACCTGCGCCTGACCCCGGGATTCGGTGAAGTCGACAGTGAGCCCCTGATTTCACCGGACACGCTCTACGGCCACAAGCGCTGATATCCGCCGTGATCGCCAAGATAGCCACCTGGCTGTTTACCGGTCTGATTCAACTCTACCGCTACGGTATCAGCCCGCTGATCGGACCACGCTGCCGGTTCTGGCCGACCTGCTCGAATTACGCGCTGGAGGCCATTCGGTTGCACGGGCCCTGGCGTGGCATTGGGTTGGCCATCCGTCGCATCCTGAAATGTCACCCTTTTCATCCAGGCGGCGTCGACCCGGTACCCGACCCCCACCACCGGAAGTGTCCGTGTCGCCGGGCAGACCACCAGGAGTAGGCGCCGGGCGGCGCGATCAATGCACCGCTCGGCTGTCCCGGGCCTCGCGAGCGATGGCGTAGATGCTTTCGATCATCGCATGCAGCCCGTTGCTGCGCGTCGGCGACAGGTGCTTGTCGAGCCCGAGTTCCGCCAGGAACCTGGGCTCCCCGTTCAGAATTTCATCGGGTTCACGATCGTCGTAGATCCGCATCAGGATCGCGATCAGCCCGCTGACGATGGCGGCATCCGACGTCGCGCGAAAGCGCAACCGCCCCGCTTCTTCCGTGGCGCGCAACCAGACGTTGGACTGGCAGCCTTCGATCTTGTATTTCGCCACCTTGTCCTGTTCGGGATATTCCGGAAGCTGGCGCCCCATATCGATGATGTACTGGTAGCGATCCATCCAGTTATCGAAGATCGAGAACTCATCCAGCAGCTCGGCCTGGGCCTGCCCAATACTCATTAGCGTCTCCTAGTCGAATGTTTGCATTATAGAGGTTGTACGATCCGATCCCCATAGTCTGACTTCTTTCATTACATAGAGATTTTTACGTATACACCTTACGTAAATCGCCTATGCTAGGTCCCAGGAGCCATCAGAAGCTCCGGCATCACTCGCAACGCAAGGGAACCAGACATGGCACGTAACGGAATCCGCTATGACGACGTCTGCCGCGCTATCGATACACTCCAGCAGCGTGGGGAGGCGGTCAGCGTTCAGAAGGTCCGTGAATTTCTCGGTACCGGCAGCTATACCACCATCAGCGATCATCTCCGCGAATGGCGACTACGCCAGAGTGGCGACTCGGTACAGGCCATTCCCCGCAATCTAGAACGCCCCGAGGGGCTCGATGCCTGGGTTGCCGATATCTGGGACAAGGCCCAGCAGGCCGCGTACGAGAAGCTAGCGGTCTACCGTCAGGAAGCCGACGAGCAGATTCGCGAGGCGGACGAAGCCAGCCACCAGGCAAGACGCCAGTGCGAGGATGCCGAACAGCGGCTGCAGGCGCTCAACGAGCACATGCTGCGCGTTCAGGAGCGTTTCGAGAGCAAGACCACCGAAGCCGCGCATCTCCAGGCCGAGCTGCAATCGCTGCAATCCGCCCAGAGCCAGCAGCAGAAACGCATCGTGCAACTCGAGCAGACCTGCCAGCGCCATCAGGCCAGCCTGGAGCAGGCGGAACAGCAGCATCGCGACGCGATGGCCAAGCAGCACCAAGCCAACCAGGCCAAGCTCGCCCAGGAAGAGAAGCGCCACGAGTCCGCGGAGTCACGGCTGATGAGCCTGCTGGAGGACGCGCGCCAGGAGCGCCTGAAGCAGGAGAAGCAGTATGAACAGCGCCTCGCGTCGTTGGATCAGCGATGCGAGCGGCTGCAGCAGGATCTCTCCGAACAACGCCGTCAGTACGGCCAGCTTCAGGAGTCCCTGCGCGCCGACAAGGTGCACATGGAACAGGCCGAGAGTGAAAAGCGCGTCAGCGACGACCGCGTCAAATCCATGCAACAGGAGCGCCAGCGCCTGGAGAGCGAGCTCAAGAATCTGCGTGCGGCCAATCGCGAGCTGCACGACAGACTGTCCCGCGCCGCCCTGCCCCCTACGGCCAGCTGATTTCGGGCTCGCCGATCACTCCTCGATCGGCAGCAGCCCCACCTCTTCGTAGTAACGCCGCGCTCCGGGATGCAGGGGCGCGGTCATCCCTTCTCTGGCCATCTTGGCTGCCGTCAGCGTCGCCAGCGACGGATGTGACCGACGCAGCGCCTCCAGATTCTCGAACACGGCCTTGACCAGCCGATAGACATCGTCGTCGTCGACGTCCGCTCGCGTCATCAGGGTCGCCCTGACGCCAAAGGTCGTCGTGTCATCGGGCGTATTGGCATAAGTGCCGCCAGGAATCACGGTGACGCTGTAATATGGCGCGGCCTCGATCAGATGGGCGACGTCGGGGCCGGACACATCGACCAGATGGGCACCGCACCGTCGGGTCGCTTCCTCGATGGCCTGCGACGGATGGCCGACGACGTAGAAAAATGCGTCCAGCTTGCCGCTGCACATGACCCGAGTCATATCTTCCGGTTTCAGCTCGCTGGCCAGGGCGAAGGCGCCTTCCGTCTTGCCTTTGACGGCCAGCAAGGCGTTCAGCGTGGCGCGGTGGCCTGAACCCGGATTGCCGACGTTGACACGCTTGCCCAGGAGGTCGTCGAACTCGCGGATATCGGCCGGCTTGGCCACGACGGTGAACGCTTCGGCGTGCAGCGAGAACAGAGTTCTCAGATCGGGGCTGGGACCGTTGTCGTAGAACTGGGCGGTGCCTTCGAAGGCCGCGTACTGAACATCCGACTGGACGATGCCGAAAGCGAGATCGCCGTTGCGAACGCTGTTGGCGTTATAGAACGACCCACCGGTCGGCAGCGCCCGGCAGGTGGCCCCGGTCGCCTGCTGGTAGAGCTGGCAGATGGCCGTTCCGGTCGGGAGATAGACCCCGGACGCGCCCCCCGTCCCGATGACGATGGGCGAACCGGCCCATACCGGGACGGACCAGAGCAGCGAGACCAGGGCCAGGCAACCGAACTGAAACCGCTTCGTCGACATGGGCGCTTCCTCTCCTCTTCGCTGCGCAATCCGGCCGATACAGGCAGGTTGCTGTCATCCGGATTATCGGCTGCAGCGAAAGAAGCTGAAACTCGCGGCCGGGCCGACCTACCTCCGGGGCGCTCGCCAAAACGCGAAGAGCGCCCGTGACGAGCGCTCTTCGCGGGAGACGGTGGTGGCAAGCGTGCTGGCCTGCGAGCCACGGCGAGTCTCAGTAGTAGGCGTTGGTGGTATCGGTATGGTCGGTGACGTCGCGGATGCCGGCCAACTCCGGAATTCGCTCCATCAGCGTCTTCTCGACGCCATCCTTGAGGGTGAGGTCGACTGCCGCGCACCCCTGGCAACCGCCACCGAACTGCAGCACCGCGATCTGCTCCTCGGTCAGCTGGATCAAGCGGATTTCACCGCCATGGGACGCGAGCCCAGGGTTGATCTCGCTGTAGAGGATGTAGTTGACGCGATCCTCGAGCGGGCTGTCGGCGTTGACCTTCGGCATCTTGGCGTTGGGCGCCTTGATGGTGAGCTGGCCACCCATGCGGTCCGCGTTGAAATCGACGACGGCCTCTTCCAGAAACGGCACGCTGTTCTTGTCGAGATAGACGCTGAACTTCTCCAGCTCCACCCGCTCGTCGCTGGGCTCCTCCTCGCCCGGGCGGCAGTAGGCAAGACAGGTCTCGGCATAGGGGGTGCCGGGCTGGGTGATGAAGACGCGCACGGCGATGTCGTCGACGTTCTGCTTGGCCAGCAACTCGGCCAGGTACTCCTGGCCGCTTTCGGTGATCTGAATCGGTTGGCTCATGAGACTGGGAACTCTGCTTGAGATGTACCGTCATGGTAGGAAAAAGCGCGCGCCAAGACAATCCCGAGTGATTTAGTCAGGCTTGTCGCCCAAGTCCCGCCACCCGTGGCTTTCTGATACCATGCGGCCCCTTGGCGTCTCGCGAGGGACGCGACCTGTCCACCTGCTGTTGGAGAGTCACCGCCATGACTGCCATTACCGCCTCCGCCTCGCTCGCCACGCTGAAACAGACGCTGAGCGAGCGTATCGTGATCCTCGACGGCGGCATGGGGACGATGCTGCAGGATCATGGCCTGGAAGAGGCGGACTTTCGCGGTCAGCGTTTCGCCGACTGGCCCAGCGAACTCAAGGGCAACAACGATCTGCTGACGTTGACGCGGCCGGATATCGTCGAGTCGATCCACCGCGCCTACCTGGAGGCGGGCGCCGATATCGTCGAGACCAACACCTTCAACAGCACCCGGCTGTCCCAGTCCGATTACGGCATGGAGTCGCTGACCGTCGAGCTCAATCGCGAAGCGGCCAGGCTGGCCAGGGAGGTCTGCGACGCCGTCGCCGAGGAGACCGGCATTCCACGCCATGTCGCTGGCGTGCTGGGGCCGACCTCGCGTACCGCCTCGCTGTCGCCGGACGTCAACGACCCGGCCAGGCGCAACGTCACCTTCGATCAACTGCGGGACAACTACACCGAAGCCGCCACCGCGCTGATCGATGGCGGCGCCGATATCATCCTGATCGAGACGATCTTCGACACCCTCAATGCCAAGGCCGCCATCTACGCTCTCGAGGCGCTGTTCGAGAGCCGCGGCGAACGGCTACCGGTGATGATCTCCGGTACCATCACCGACGCCTCCGGCCGTACCCTCTCCGGCCAGACGACCGAGGCGTTCTGGAACGCGGTCCGTCACGCCCGGCCGCTCTCCGTCGGCTTGAACTGCGCGCTCGGCGCCGAGGAGCTTCGGCCCTATCTCGAGGAGCTTGCGAACAAGGCCGACACCTTCGTCTCCGCCCATCCCAACGCGGGGTTGCCCAACGAATTCGGCGAATACGACCAGACCGCCGACGAGATGGCGGCCATCGTCCGCGAGTTCGCCGAGAGCGGGTTGATCAACGTCATCGGCGGCTGTTGCGGCACGACGCCGGAGCATATCGCCGCGGTCAGGCGCGCCGTCGACGGCATCGCGCCCCGCCCCGTTCCCGAGCGCCCCGCCGCCTGCCGCCTCTCTGGCCTCGAGCCGTTCAACATCGAAGCCGGCGCGCTGTTCGTCAACGTCGGCGAGCGCACCAACGTCACCGGCTCGGCCCGTTTCAAGCGCCTGATCCAGGAAGAGGATTACACCACCGCGCTGGAGGTCGCCCTGGAGCAGGTCGAGAACGGAGCCCAGGTGATCGACATCAACATGGACGAGGGCATGCTGGAGTCCGAGGAGGCGATGGTGCGCTTCCTCAACCTGATCGCTGGCGAACCCGATATCGCGCGCGTGCCGATCATGGTCGACTCCTCCAAGTGGGAGATCATCGAAGCCGGCCTCAAATGCATTCAGGGCAAGGCGATCGTCAACTCGATCTCGCTGAAGGAGGGCGAAGCGTCGTTCCGCCACCAGGCCAACGAGTGTCGGCGCCACGGTGCCGCCATCGTGGTGATGGCATTCGACGAACAGGGTCAGGCCGATACCTTCGCCCGCAAGACCGAAATCTGCCAGCGCGCCTACTGCTTGCTGGTCGATGAGATCGGCTTCCCCGCCGAGGACATCATCTTCGATCCCAATATCTTCGCCATCGCCACCGGGATCGAGGAGCACAACAACTACGCCGTCGACTTCATCGAGGCCACCCGGTGGATTCACCAGAACCTGCCCCACGCGATGATTTCGGGCGGCGTCTCCAACGTCTCGTTCTCGTTCCGCGGCAACAATCCGGTGCGCGAGGCGATCCACTCGGTGTTCCTCTTTCATGCGATCAAGGCCGGCCTGACCATGGGCATCGTCAATGCCGGCCAGTTGGCGGTCTACGACGACCTGCCGAGCGAGCTGCGCGAGGCGGTCGAGGACGTGGTGCTCAATCGCCGCGACGACGGCACCGAACGCCTGCTCGAGATCGCCGAGCAGCACCGCGGGGATGGCAGCGGCGCGGCGAAGAAGGAAGATCTCGAATGGCGAGGGTGGGACGTCGACAAGCGGATCGAGCACGCCCTGGTCAAGGGCATCACCGCCTATATCGAAGCCGATACGGAGGAGGCCCGGGCGGCCGCCGAGCGTCCCATCGAAGTGATCGAGGGCCCGCTGATGGACGGCATGAACGTGGTCGGGGATCTCTTCGGGGCCGGCAAGATGTTCCTGCCCCAGGTGGTCAAGTCGGCCCGGGTGATGAAGCAGGCCGTCGCCTACCTGATCCCCTACATCGAGGCGGAGAAATCCGGCGAGGCGCAGTCCAAGGGCAAGATCGTGATGGCCACGGTCAAGGGAGACGTCCACGATATCGGCAAGAACATCGTCGGCGTGGTGCTGCAGTGCAACAACTACGAGGTGATCGACCTCGGCGTGATGGTTCCCACGGAGAAGATTCTCAAGACCGCGCGAGACGAGAATGCCGACATCATCGGTCTCTCCGGCCTGATCACGCCGTCGCTGGACGAGATGGTCCACGTCGCCAAGGAGATGAAGCGCCAGGGTTTCACCCTACCCCTGCTGATCGGTGGCGCCACCACCTCGAAGGCGCACACGGCGGTGAAGATCGCGCCCCAGTACGACGAGCCGGTGATCTACGTCAGCGATGCCTCCCGCGCCGTCGGCGTCGCCAGCCGACTGCTCTCGCCGACCCAGAAACCCACCTACTTCGCCGAGATCCGCCAGGAGTACGACCAGGTCCGCGAGCGCAACGCCAAGCGCCGCCCCAAGGCTTCCGACCTACCCTACGCCTCGGCTCGGGAGCGGCGCTTCAAGGTGGACTGGAACCACTTCGAACCGGTCAGGCCGATCCAGCCGGGAATCACCGTGTTCGACGACTACGATCTCGACGAGCTGGTCGATTTCATCGACTGGACCCCCTTCTTCATGACCTGGCAGCTGTCGGGCAAGTATCCCCGTATCCTCGAGGACGAGGTGGTCGGCGAAGCGGCGCGCAGTCTGTTTCGCGATGCCCAGGTGATGCTGCGCAAGCTGATCGACGAGCGCCATATCCAGGCGCGCGGCGTGATCGGTCTGTGGCCCGCCAATAGCGTCGACGACGATGTGATCGAGGTCTACGCCGACGAGAGTCGCGAAACGGTGATCGAGCGGCTCCACCATGTTCGCCAGCAGAGCACCAAGGGCCGCGACGGCATCTGCCATAGCCTGGCCGACTTCATCGCGCCGCGTTATCGAGAGAACGGAGCGCCCAGCGACAAGCTCGACTGGATCGGCGGGTTCGCGGTGACCTCCGGCCATGGTGCCGACGAGTTGGCCAAGCGCTACGAGGCCGCCGGCGACGACTACAACGCGATCCTGGTCCAGGCGCTGTCCGATCGTCTGGCGGAGGCCTTTGCCGAGCGCCTCCACGAGCGCGTGCGCAAGGAGTTCTGGGGTTACGTGCCGGAGGAGACGCTGGACAACGACGCCCTGATCGCCGAAAAATACCAGGGCATCCGCCCCGCTCCCGGTTATCCGGCCTGCCCCGATCACACCGAGAAAGCCACGCTGTTCCGCTTGCTGGAGGCCACCGCCCGCACCGGCATCTCGCTGACCGACAGCTTTGCCATGTGGCCGGCGGCGGCGGTCTCCGGCTGGTATTTCGCCCACCCGGCAGCGAAATATTTCTCTACCGGCAAGATCGGCCGGGATCAGGTCGAGGCGCTGGCCCGGCGCAAGGCGATGCCGCTGGCGGAGCTGGAGCGCTGGCTGTCGCCCGTGCTCTCCTATGATCCGGACGACTCGACAGCCGAGGGCGGCGAACGGGGTCCAGACTCGGCGCTGGCCTCATGACAGCGCTGCTGTAATAACGATAAAGCAAGAAATTATGAGTATTTATTCTTTTGTAGAATAAAGCGAGCGCGGTAAGGTGCTCCCATTGGCAATCCATGACTAGCAGGATCAGGCCCGATGTATCGCTACGACTCTTATGACCAGACGCTCGTCGACGAGCGCGTTGCGCAGTTCCGCGACCAGATGGATCGCTATCTCGCCGGCAAGCTCGGCGAAGAGGAGTTCCGTCCGGTCAGACTCCAGAATGGCCTCTATATCCAGCGCCATGCGCCGATGCTGCGTATCGCCATTCCCTACGGCATGTTGAGTAGCCACCAGCTGCGCGCGCTGGCGGCCATCACCCGGCGCTACGACCGCGGCTACGGCCACTTCACCACCCGCCAGAATCTGCAGCTCAACTGGCCGGCGCAGGAGGACGTGCCCGATATCCTGGCGGACCTGGCCAAGGTCCAGATGCACGCCATCCAGACCAGCGGCAACTGCATTCGCAACACCACCAGCGATCAGTTCGCGGGCATCGCCAAGGATGAAGTGGTCGATCCGCGCCCTTGGTGCGAGCTGATTCGCCAGTGGTCCACCCTGCATCCGGAATTCGCCTATCTGCCGCGCAAGTTCAAGATCGCGGTCACCGGTGCCACCGAGGATCGCGCCGCGATTCACGTCCATGACATCGGCCTGCGACTGTTTTTGAACGACGCCGGCGAGCTGCGCTTCCGCGTGCTCGCTGGAGGCGGCATGGGGCGTACGCCGATGATCGGCGAGGTGGTACGTGCGGATCTGCCCTGGCAGCACCTGCTGACCTATCTCGAAGCCATCGTCCGCGTCTACAACCAGTTCGGCCGTCGCGACAACAAGTTCAAGGCGCGGATCAAGATTCTGGTCAAGGCGCTGGGCGTCGAAGAGTTCGCCCGTCGCGTCGAGGCAGAGTGGGCCCATCTCAAGGATGGCCCGCAGACCTTGAACGAGGGGGCGGTGGACGAAGCCAGGACGCACTTCCCCGAGCCGGCGCGTCGTCCGGTCGCCGAGTCGGCGATCGCTGCCTATGAACAGCTGCGGCAGAACAACCGAGCCTTCGCCCGCTTCGTGACCAACAACGTCATGGATCACAAGGTACCGGGCTACAAGGCGGTCACGCTGTCGTTGAAACGTCGCGAGGCGGCTCCGGGCGATATCACCGCGGATCAGATGGATGCGGTGGCGGATCTGGCGGAGACCTTCGGCTTCGGTGAGCTGCGGGTCACCCACGAGCAGAACCTGGTGCTGTCCGACGTGCCCGTCGACGAGATCGAGGCGCTGTGGCAGCAGCTCGACGCCCTGGGCATGGCCAACCCCACCGTGGGCACGCTCAACGACATCATCTGCTGCCCGGGCGGTGATTTCTGTTCGCTGGCCAACGCCGTCTCGATCCCCATCGCCCAGGCGATTCAGGAGCGCTTCGAGGACCTCGATTTCCTGTATGACCTGGGTCCGATCGATCTCAACATTTCCGGCTGCATGAACGCCTGCGGTCATCACCATGTCGGCAATATCGGCATCCTCGGCGTCGACAAGAAAGGCGAGGAGTATTATCAGATCTCGCTGGGCGGCAATGCCGACGACGACGTGTCGTTGGGCAAGATTCTGGGCCCCTCCTTCTATCGCGAGGATGTCCCGGACGTCATCGACAAGGTTCTGCAGGTCTACGTCGAGAAGCGCCTGGACGAAGAGCGTTTCCTCGATACCTATCGCCGTGTCGGTCACCAGGCTTTCAAGGAGCGGGTCTATGCAGCCTGAACAGGAACTTCAAGAGGCGCCGGAGACCGTCGCCGCCACGAGTGCGCTGATCAAGCTCGGCAAACCGGTCACCGATACCTGGGTGCTCTCCCGCGATGCGGAAAACCTGCCGGAGAGCCGTCCCGCCATCGTGCCGCTCGCCCTGTGGCAACGGCATACGGATCAAGACGATCTGGCGCCCTGGCTGCCGAGCGACACCGAGTTGACGCCGGAACTGGCGGCGGCGCTGGAGAAAGCCGCGTTGGTGGCGATCGACTTCCCCGCGTTCACCGATGGGCGCGGCTATACGCTGGCGCGATTGCTGCGGGAACGCTTCGGTTATGCCGGAGAAGTGCGTGCCATCGGCGACGTGCTGATCGATCAGCTCTACTACATGACGCGCTGCGGCTTCGACGCCCTGGCGCTGCGTGAGGATCAGGAACTCGAGTCGGCCCTGAAAGCACTCACCGCCTTCAGCGTCAGCTATCAACCCGCCGTGGATCTGAACGAGCCGCTGTTCGCCCGTCGCCTTCGGGAGCGCTGACCCTCTCCGGGAATCGAGCCAGCGACCCCGGCGACAGCCGGGGCCCGCGTTGGCGTCAGCCCCGGCGCTTCTGCTGACGTTCCCGATTGCGCGATCTGGCTCGCTCCGATTTGCGCAACATCACGAAAGTCGCCCCGATCCCCCCTTGTTGCGCCGGCGCGGAGCTGAAGGCCTGAACCTGTTCGAACTGCCGGAGCCAGTGGCCGAGATAGGAGCGCACGATGTTGGGGTGGCCGTCGTCCTCGCGGGAGCGACCGTGGACGACGAGAACAGTGCGCAGATCGTGTTCGTAGGCATCGCGGAGAAAGCCGAACACGGCGCGGCGACATTCGATGACCGGCATGCGCATGATGTGCAGTCGCGCCTCGGCGGGATAGCCGCCATGTCGCAACCGCTCGAGCACGCCGATCTGGATGCCGTCGCGACGAAACTCGATCGGATCGTGCGCACCGACCAGGTCGACGAACCGGTCGGACAGGAAGTCCCGTTCGTCGTCGCGGGCCTGCTGGGCACTCTCGCGACGCGCGAGCTGGGCATCGGAGGGTGGCGTCTGGGGCCGGGTGACCGCGGCCTTGTCCCGCCCCTTGCTGAGTGGCTGTACATCGGTACCCAAGGCCTCGCGGAATGCCTGGAAGTCGTTGGCAGCGTGACTCATGATGGCGCTCCTCCGTCGCTGACATCGTTGACGCTTCGACTTCGAATGCTAGCACGCGGTTCAGGATCCTCCTCAATGACGTCTTCGCAACCGTGCCTGCGTGCGACACCCGCGTCTTAAGGTAAGCTGACAGCCATGTTCCTCGAATTCCATCACGCAGAGCAGGGTTGTCAATTATGCGACGATTCGCCAAGTGGCTGTCGATTCTGCTGATTGTCGCGGCGCTCCTCGCCGCCGGCGGCTTCTGGTACACCTTCATGAGCCCCTACGGCTACCACCCTACCGAGACCGCCATCATCGATGAGCGAATTGCCGAGCAGGACGTGTTCGTCTACGGGACACTCCGCCACGACGGGTTGCGCTGGATCATCATGGGCACGCCGGTCGAGACACGCGAGGCGACGCTGAAGGGATATCGGAAACAGGACCTGGACATACGCCCGCAGCCGGATGGCGAGGTACGCGGCGAGGTGCTGACCGTCACCCCGGCCGCGCTCAGGGCGCTGGATCGCTACGAGCGGCTGGGCGTTCGCTACACGCGGGAGAGCGTCAAGCTGGCGGACGGCACGACGGCCTGGGTCTACAAGCGTCTGCCGGAGTAGCCGAGCGGGCGTGTCGTTGCCGGCGGCAATTGAGGCCCAGGTCCATCAGCCGCTACAATGCCGACTCCACACCGTTGCGCTGCCCCGCGTCGATCGACGGCCGTCAATACCCCGCGCGGCACTCGCGAAATGCGTCGCACCGCCATAGAAGGTTCTGCCGTACCGATGTCAACGCTCACGCTCTACCACAACCCGCGCTGCTCCAAATCACGCGAAGCCCTGGCACTTCTGGCCTCTCGAGGCATCGAGTTCATCGAACGCCGCTATCTCGATGACCCGCTGACCCGTGCACAGCTGGAAGGCCTCGCCAGGCGGCTGGGCGACGACGCCGATCAGATGCTGCGGCGTGACGAATCGGAGTGGCGGGCACGAGGTATCGATGACCCGACTCAGGCACAGATCATCGACGCCATCGTCGAGCATCCCCGTCTGATGCAGAGACCGATCGCGGATGACGGCGAATATGCGGTCATCGGGCGCCCGCCGCAGGCTGTCCTGCAACTGATCTAATCAACGCCTTGAGTGCAAGCCGCCCTTCGAGGTCCGTCCCTTCGAGGAGAAGTCATGACCGATCACACGGCCTCCAGCGGCCCGACACTGCCCTACGTGCTGGTGCTCTACTACTCGCGCCAGGGCGCAACGAGAACCCTGGCTGAACAGCTGGCCAGCGGCGTCGAGAGCGTCTCCGGCATCGAGGCGCGACTGCGTACCGTGCCAGCGGTCTCGCCGGTCTGCGAGGCCACCGCCCCCGAGATTCCCGACCAGGGGGCGATCTACGTCGAGGAGGCGGACCTGCGCCAGTGTTCGGGCCTGGCGCTGGGCAGTCCGACCCGATTCGGCAACATGGCCGCGCCGCTCAAGTATTTCCTCGACACCACCAGCGGGCTCTGGATGAACGGGGCACTCGTCGACCGGCCGGCCACCGCGTTCACGTCAACGGCCAGCCTGCACGGTGGCCAGGAGAGTACCCTGCTGACCATGTTGATTCCGTTGCTGCACCACGGCATGGTCTACGCTGGCGTGCCCTACAGCGAAACGACGCTGTTGAGTACCCAGAGCGGCGGGACACCCTACGGTACCAGCCATCTGGCCGGCCCCAATGCCGATCGCGAAGTCGACGCCGACGAGCGCAGGCTGGCGGTCGCCCAGGGACGACGACTTGCCGAGCTGGCCCTGGCACTCGCCTCGATGCGGAACGCGCGCCCATGAACGAACGCCCTTCCCGACAGCGTGATGCCGGCGCCCTCGACACCGCCCGGCGCGGCGTGTGGATCGCCTACTCGGCGCTGCTGGCGCTGCTGGTGATCAGCGGCATCTGGCACTACGTCCAGCAGCACGCGCAGTTCGCCGCGCTACTGGTGAGGATCCTGCCGCTGGTGCTGTTCCTGCCGACACTGCTGATGCAGCGCCGACGGGGCCACATCTGGTTGACGGCGCTGGGCGTGCTCTACGTCGTCCAGGGCATCATGATCGTGACCAAGGGCGGCGGTTCGGTGCTGGTCGGCGCCGAGATCCTGGCAGCTGGCGCCCTGGCCTTCACGGCCTATCGTTACGTTCGCCTGCGCGGTCGGCTCGACTCACCGTCTGCATGAGGCCGTCGAGCGTCCTGATTCTGGCCATGCTGACGCTCAGCGTGGCCTGCAACCTGTTTGGCTGGCCGATCTGGCCGGCCGCGATACTGGCCTGGCTGGCCACGTTGCGGCTGTTCCGTACCCTGCCCCGGGCCTCCCGGCGTCAGGCGGGGACGCTGTTCGTGGCCGGGTCGTTGCTGTGGGCGGCAGCGCTGGTGCGCGGCACACCCTACCCCCTGCTGAACGCGCTGACCATCAACCAGTCCCTGCTGATGATGTTTGCCGGGGTCAGCTTCCTGACCATGGCCACACCCAGAGTCAGCAGCGATCACCAGCAGCCGGGAAGCATGCTCGGCACCATGCTGGGGGCGCATCTGTTCGGCGCCGCCATCAATCTCTCCGTGGTGTTCCTGTTCGGCGAACGCATGCAGCGCGAGGGAAAACTGACGCGGTCGCAGGCGCTCATCGTCGGCCGGGGATTCACCGCCGCCGCTGCCTGGTCGCCGTTCTTCGTCGCGATGGGTGTAGCCTTGACCTATGCTCCAGGACTCGACTATCTCAGCCTGCTGCCCTGGGGTCTGTTGGCGGCGGCGGCGCTGCTGTTGCTCAACTGGCTCGACGTCCGGCGGCTGAACGCGCCATTCATCGGTTACCCCATCGAAAAAAGTGCATTGCTGATGCCGTGCACGCTGGCGATCGTGGTGATCGGGCTGCATCTGCTCTGGCCCGGTCTCTCGATCCCGCTGATCATCGCCATCGTCGCGCCCCTTTTCTCTTTTCTGCTCATGCCCCGCGACAATCGGCGCGAACGCATGCACCACCAGTTCACCCAGGGCCTGCAGAGCCTGGCGCCTCAGTTCGCCCTGTTTCTCGGGGCCGGCGTCATCTCGACGGGACTGGCGGCACTGCTGGCAAGCCTGCCGGACGGGCTCGACCTGCCAATCGATCACTTCGGCCATTGGCAAGCGTGGTTCGCCCTTGGTGCCATCGTGGTCGTCTCCTTCACCGGCATTCATCCATTGATCGGTATCGCCACGCTGGCACCATTGATCGCGCCGCTCCATCCCGATCCGACCCTGCTCGGCATGCTGTTTCTCATGTGCTGGGCACTGGGAACCGGCAGCAGCCCGCTCTCCGGCAGCAACCTGGCGATCTGCGTGCGCTACCGGATTGCCGTCCGCGACATGCTGCGCTGGAATCTCCCCTATGCCGTTCTCGGCTGGGGCTGCTGCGGTGTCGTGCTGGCGCTTCACGCCTACGCGGGTTGACCCGGTCCCGCACCAGGAGCTGTCGGCGTTCGGCGCGGCCGCCGCTGAAACGTCCACCGGCCCTAGGCTAATGACTGAGAGATGGATGGCCATCACACCGTCCGAGCGCGCTACAATGGCTACCATTCATCGCATTCGCATGGAGAACAACTGATGAGCGATCTCGCCGGTATGCGACGGGACTACGAAGGTGACGCCCTGGCGCCGGAGAACACGCCCGACGCCCCGCTTCCCCTGTTCGAGGGCTGGCTGGAGAAGGCGATCGAGACCGAAGGGCTGGATGCCAACGCCATGACGCTGGCGACGGTCGACAGTGCGGGCCACCCCCACGCCCGTATCGTGCTGCTGAAGGGATTCGATCAGGCGGGCTTTCGTTTCTATACCAACTATCAGAGCCAGAAAGGCAACGAACTCGCCCACGTTCCCAACGCCGCCGTGGTGTTCTGGTGGCCGACGCTGCAGCGCCAGATTCGCATCGAAGGGAGTGTCGCCAAGGTGGACTCCCGCCAGTCCGACGACTACTTCGCCAGCCGGCCGCGCAAGAGCCAACTGGCGGCTTGGGTCTCCCAGCAGAGCGTCGAGATTCCCAATCGCGACTGGATGCAGGAACGGCTGTCGCGTTTCGAACAGGTCTATTCGGATCAGGAAGTCGAACGACCGCCGCACTGGGGCGGTTATCTTCTGGTGCCTCTCGCGGTGGAGTTCTGGCAAGGCCAGCGCAGCCGATTGCACGACCGCGTGCGCTACACCCGCCGGGACGAACACGCCCAGGAGTGGCATCGCACCCGGCTGGCGCCTTGAGCCGCCCGATCGGCTGATCCTCTGGCGCGGACTTTCGCGCTTCTCGACGCAAAGCGCCCGATCAAATGACCGGGCGCTTCGTCATGAACGAGGGTGAACGGCGTTATTCGGCAGTGCCGTCAGTCCATTCGGCGACCACATCGGGGTTCTCCTCGACCCACTTCTTGGCATTCTCGTACGGATCCGAACCCTCTTCCTGGTTCATGAGCATGACCTCGCCCATCTGCTCCGGCGTCCAGTGGAAATTATCCAGAATGGCGTAGGCTCCAGGCAGTCTCTCCTTCAACCCTTTGTGCACGACCGTATCGATGTGCTCGGCATCACCGTAGGCTTTCTTCGGATCGTCGAGATACTTGAGGTCCCAGCGCGCGAACATCCAGTGCGGCGTCCACCCCGTCACCACGATGTCTTCCTTGTTCTGGATGGCGCTGGCCAGTGCGGAAGTCATGGCGGGCCCGCTGCTCGACTGCAGCTGCAGGTTGTCGAGGCCGTACTCGTCGATGGCATTCTCGGTCTGCGCCATCAGGCCGGCGCCCGGGTCGATCCCCACGATCTTGTCGTCGAACAGATCGGCGTTGTCGTTGAGATCGGCGATCGAGGAGACCTTCTCGTAGGTGTACTCGGGAACGACCAGACCCAGCTTGGTGCCTTCCAGGTTGACTCCCAGGTCCTCGACATCGTCCTTGACCTGCTTGTAGTAATCGCCGTGGGTGGTGGGCAACCAGGCACACAGAATCGCGTCGGCGTCACCGGTACCCACCGCCTGCCACATCACGGCGGCGCCCAGCGAGTCCATTTCGACGTCGTAGCCCTGCTCCTCGAGCACGGCACGAACGACATTGGTAGACGCTACCGTGGATGCCCACTCGACGTAGGCCAGCTTGACAGTGCCTTTGCTGTCCTGCGCCTGGGCGACACCGGCGCTCATGCTGAGGCCGGCGGCCATCATCAAGGCGCCATAGCGAACGGCTTGTGACATTGCATTGCGTGTCATCGACTTTCCCCTTCTTGTGGTTTATGTACCGCGAGTCCTGCTGTCGACGAGTGGCTCGACGACATCAGGCTCTACCCTGCTCACTTCGTCTTCTTGCCCCCGCTGAGGGACTGCGTCAGCCGGTCGAGCAGCATCGCCATGATGACCACCGCGATGCCGGCTTCGAACCCCTCGCCGGGCCGCAGACGCTGAATGGCCCGCCAGACCTCGCTGCCAAGACCGTTGGCGCCGATCATCGCGGCGATGACGACCATCGACAGCGCCAGCATGATGGTCTGGTTGATCCCGCCCATCAGCGTCGGCAACGACAGCGGCAACTGGACCTTGATCAGTTTCTGGCTGCGCGTCGAGCCGTAGGCGTCCGCTGCCTCGATCAGGTCCTTCGGTACCTGCCGAATACCCAGCGTGGTGAACCGGATGGCAGGCGGCATCGAGAAGATCACGGTGGCGAAGATGCCGGAAACCGAACCGATGCCGAAGAACGGGATCGCCGGGATCAGGTAGACGAACGCCGGCATCGTCTGCATGAAATCGAGTATCGGCATGATCACCCGGTAGAAGCGGTCGGATACCGCTGCCAGGATGCCCAGCGGCAACGCGATCACGATCGCGACCAGTGTGGCGATGACCACCAGCGTCAGGGTCTGGATCATCGGATTCCACAGGCCCAGATTCCAGATCAGCGCCAGGCCGATCAGGCCCCCAAGGGCCAGGCGTCGGCCGCTGACTTTCCAGCACAGCAGCACGACCAGGGCGATCAGCGCCCACTCAGGCAACCACATCAACCCATCGTTGAGCAAATTGATGCCGCTTTGCGTCCCTCGCGATATCGCCCGGGTGACACCGGAAAACTCGGTGGTCAGAAAATCGAGTCCGCTTTCGATCCAGTCGCCCAGCGGAATCCTTGGAATGTCGAAGTCCATTATTGTTCTCCCGTCTGGGCCAGTTGTTCGAGTACGGCGCCCTTCACGACCACACCCAGCAGACGCTGCTGGTCATCGATGACCGCCACCGGATAGCTCTTGCCATGGAACATGGGGTAGAGCGTCGCCAGCGGTTCGTCCGGCCCGATTCTGGGAAAGTCCGTGATCAGCAGCTCGTGTATCGAATCCTTGCCGGCCTTCGCCGCCTCGTCGACGCCATCGGCTTCGACGATGCCCAGCAGCCTGCGCTCGCGGTCGACGACGTAGATGGAGTCCAGCGCATTTTCGCTCATCTTGCGCAGTACGGTCCGCGGGCCGTCGTCGTGACGGGCGGTGGCGCGCACCGGACGCATTACCCGGCGCGCCGTGACGACCCGGGAACGGTCCACCCCCTCGGTGAAGCGCGCGACGTAATCGTCCGCGGGCTGCGTCAGAACCTCCTCCGGCGTCCCGATCTGCACGATCTCGCCATCGCGGAGCAGGATGATGCGGTCGCCGATGTTGAGCGCTTCATCGAGATCGTGGGTGATGAAGATCGTGGTCTTCTTCATCCGGTGCTGCAGTTCGATCAACTCCTGCTGCATGTCACGCCGGATCAGCGGATCGAGTGCGGAGAACGCCTCGTCCATCAGCAGCACGCTGGAGTCGTTGGCCAGCGCGCGCGCAAGCCCGACCCGCTGCTGCATGCCACCGGAAAGCTGGTTGGGATAGGCATGCTCCCACCCCTCCAGCCCGACCTGCTTGAGCGAGCTCTTGGCCTTTTCCGCCCGCTCGGCCTTGTCGATGCCGCGGATCTCGAGTCCATATTCGGCGTTCATCTGCACCGTGCGGTGCGGAAACAGCGCGAAGTTCTGGAACACCATCGAGAAGTGTCGACGACGGCAGTGGAGCAGCGCCTTGTCGCTGAGCTGGGGAATATTCTCGCCGCCGATGATGATGTCACCCTCGGTGGGCTCGATCAGACGATTGAGGCAGCGGATCAGCGTCGACTTGCCCGAGCCGGAGAGCCCCATGATGACGAGGAGCTCGCCTTCCCGGACATCGAAGTTGATATTGGAGAGCCCGAGGGTCTGCCCGGTCTTTTCGAGGATCTGGGCGCGGTTGAGGCCCTCGTCGCGTAGCTTGAGTGCTTTCTTGGCGTCGTCGCCGAACACCTTGCTCAAGTTCCGCACTTGAATCTTGGTTTGCTGTGTGTCGGTCATGTCAGGCCTAAGGTTGGCAAAGCAGAAAATGCCCTTCACGCGGTCGTCACGATGCGTGTCGAACGGTATCTGTTAGTGTTGTTAGGTTTCGTATCATACGGTTTTATCAATAACCCTTCAAACGACAATATCTTATAATTGAATGAGCGTTCAAAGCCTGCTCCGGTTCCTCCTTCCCGATCAATCCAGAGCCGCGTCGAGGCGATGGCGCTGCCAGTCGCTCTGCGGTTCGTTCAGCTTCAGCGTGGCTTCCACCGCGCCCTCCTCGACGTTGGTCCGCAGCGTGAACCCGAGCGCGGTCAACAGCCGCCGCATCGGCAGGTTGTCGCTGAGGATCGTCCCGATCATGACCAGCGTCCCCACCTGCCGGCTGTAGTCGATCATCTTCTGCATCAATCGGCGTCCCAGGCCGATGCCATGGAGATCATCGCGAACGATGATCGAGAACTCGGTGCGGATGTTGTCAGAGTCGTTCCATACCCTCACCACGCCGAGCATCTCCTCCTGTCGCGCAGCCGTGCCGACTCCCCCGCCCTGCTGGCTGGGAGCCTGCTCGACACGACGCACCGCAATGAACGCCATCTGGCGGTCGTAGTTGATCTGGCTCAGTTGTGACAGTTCCCGGGGTGACAGGACGGCCTTGTGATGGAAGTAGCGGTACCGGATGCTCCGCTCGGAGAGGAAGGTATGGAAGTGGGTGATCAACGGCGCATCCTCGCCACGAATCGGCCGAATTTCGATCTCCATGCCGTTCAGTGTCACGGTCTCCCGCAACTGCTCCGGATAGGGCATGATCGCCTGGGTCGACGCCGGCCCCAGATCGAGCGCGAAGTCGACCGCCATCATCCCTTCGTGATTGAGCAGTAGCGGATTGATCTCAAGCCCCTTGAGGCGCGGCAGATCCGAGGCCATCTGGGAGAGCTTGACCAGCAGGCGGGCGACCCAGCCGACGGCGCTGTCCGGGTCCTCGCTGTGCTCCCGGATCAGTCGGCCCGCCCGCGTGCGGTCCAGCAGCTCTTCCGCCAGGCGCATGTTGAGCGGCGGCAGCGCCGTCTGGCGGTCGGCCATGACGTCAACCTTGTAGCCCCCCATGCCGAACACGATGACCGGGCCGAATTCGGCATCCCGCGTGATACCGGCACACAGCTGCAGCGACCCCTTGCCGCGCTGCATGGTCTGGAGGCAGTAGCTGTAGATGGGGCTGTCCGGTAGCGCTTCGCCGACCCGGGCCTCCAGCCGCACGACGGCGTCCACCACGCTGCCCGGCTGCTCCAGATCCTGAACCAGCGAGATCGCCTGCCGCCGGGACTCGCCCCAGTAGCGAAACGGCTCGCAGTTGTCGCGATGGACGATCTTGACCGCCCAGGGGCCTTGCAGTCGCTCGGTGGCACGCTCCGCCTGCTCCAGGTCGAACACGTACTCGCTGGGGGCGCACTCGATGCCGTAGGCGGCCAGTACGTCGCCGGTCTCCTGGTGGGTCAGCCGGTCTCGCCGACGGGCCAGGGCGTCGTCGATGAGCGCGTGACAGCGCTGCCGGCTGTCGGCACTGGAGTCGAATGGCAGCGAGGGAGGCGTCTCCTGCAGTAGATGCTGTACCTGGCGATAGCGCACCAGGTGGAGAAAGGCCCTGACCGCCTTTTCCGGGGACACGTAGCTGGGAATGCCGGCGCGATTGCAGGCCGCGCGAGCCTCGAGCGCCTCCTTCAAGCCCATCCAGCTCACCAGCAGGCGGTGGCGTAAGCGCTGGCGCGCGTCGATCAGGGCGTTGGCCGTTGCCAGCGACGGCGCCAGCCGCGTCGGGGCGTGGAGGACCAGAACCGCGTCGACGTTGGGGTCGCGGGTCACGATCTCCAGCGCGCTCAGATAGTCGTCCGGGGTCGCGCTTCCACCCAGATCGACCGGGTTGCGTCCCGGTCTGCTGACATCCAGCCGGCGCGCCATCAACGCCTCGGCGGTGCCCTCGCCGAGCTCTGCCAGCCGGCCTCCGCCATCGATCAACCTGTCGATCGCCAGCAGCGCGGGGCCCACGCCGTTCGACACGATCGCCAGACGGTCGCCTTTCGGTGGCTTGAGCCGCGACAGCGTCTCCAGGGCATCGAACAGCTCGTCGGAATCACCGACCCGCACGACCCCGGCCCGGGCCAGTGCGGCATCGACGATGCTATCTCGACGATCGACACCGGCAGTCGGCGGTACCGGACTGAGGGTCGCCTCGGGGGTACGCCCGCTCTTGATCGCCAGTACCAGGCGATTGCGCGACGACTCCCGTAGCGCCGTCATGAAATGACGTGCATTGGTGAAGGCTTCCAGATGCAGCAGCAGCGCGCGGCAGCGGCCGGACTGGTTCAGATAGTCGATGAGGTCGGGCAGCTGCACGTCGAGGCTGTCACCCAGTGTGACAAGATGGGAAAAGCCTATCTCGCGACCGGCGGCCCAGTCGATCATCGCGTTCCCCAGCATGCCGGACTGGCCGAGGTAGGCGACGCTGCCATCGCCTATCGGCTGGCTGGCATAGGTGGCGTTGAGCTTCATGGAGGGAACGGCGATGCCCAGGCACTCCGGCCCGAGCACCCGCATGCCGGAGCGCAATGTCGCCCGTTGCAGTCGCGCGCGCAACGCTCTGCCGTCGCTGGAATCGGCGTCCAGCGATGCTCCCCCCGATACGATCAGCGCTGCCCTGACCTGCCTGCGCCCCAGCCGCTCCAACACCGTCGGAACCCCGCTCAGCGGCGAGCAGACGACGGCGAGATCGGGAATCTCGGGGAGATCGGCGATACGCCGGAAGCAAGTCACGCCATGAACCTCCTGGTATCCCCGTGGGTTGACCGCCCAGACCGGCCCTGCAAAGCCGGCCTGCAGCAGATTTTGCAGGACGATTCCCCCCATCGATTCCGGCTTGGGGGAGGCGCCAATCACCACCAGTGATCTCGGCGCGAAAAAACGGCGCAGGAATTGCGTGGCCACCGCGAACCTCACGACGTCGACAATGATGCGTTCAACCCTACACGGTCACGTCATCGAGGTTCAGACCCTAGACCAAAGTCGCAGCGAGACGATGTGACTTGTTGCGCCGGCCTCGCCCAGAATGGAGCCACCTCGAACCGGCCGGCGAGTCCCAATGATCACCTCCTATCTCACCCATCCCGACATCGCGCTGCACGACATGGGCTCCCATCATCCGGAGTCCCCCATGCGACTCGAGGCCATCCGCGCGAGACTGATGCTCAGCGGCGTGCTGCAGCAGACGATGCAGTCGGAACCCGGCCCGGCATCGGTGCTCCAGCTGGAGCGGGTGCATGCCCCAGATTACCTCAGTGCGCTGAATGCCCAGCGACCGCAAAGCGGCCTCCAGCAACTCGATAGCGACACCCGCATGGGGCCTCACTCACTGGACGCGGCATCGCTCGCGGCCGGCGCGGCGGTCCGCGGTGTCGATCTGGTCTGCGGCAATCGCGCCGACAACGTGTTCTGCGCCGTCCGTCCACCCGGCCATCACGCCGAGCGCGCGCTGGCGATGGGTTTCTGCTTCTACAACAACGTCGCCGTGGCGGCCGCCCATGCCAGGGCCGCCCACGGCATCGAGCGGATTGCCATTCTCGATTTCGACGTCCATCAGGGCAACGGCACGCTGGATATCTTCCACGACGATCCGGCGGTGCTGGTCTGCAGCAGTTACCAGGAGGCGTTCTATCCGTGGCGCTACCTGACCGGCGCGTGGCCCAACATCGTCAACACCCCCTTGCCTGCCGGCACGGGTAGTCGGGGGTTCAGAACCGCCGTCGAGCAGCACTGGCTGCCGGCGCTGGAGCGTCATCGCCCCCAGCTGGTGCTCCTCTCCAGCGGTTTCGATGCCCACCGTGACGACCCGCTGGGCCAGCTGGCACTCGATCACGAGGATTTCCACTGGGTGACTGCGCTCGCCATGGATGTCGCTCGCCGTCACGCCGGCGGCAAGCTGGTCTCGGTGCTGGAGGGTGGATATCACCTCAAGACCTTGCCACTGAGCGTCGAGGCGCACCTGATCGCGCTGCTGGGCCACGCCTATTCGGTCTGAGGTGTCGCAGAGGTCGTTCTCGGCGCAGAGCCGCCGCCTCACGCTGTGATATTCTTGCATTCCGACACGAGACAACGACTCGACACTCCACGCTCCCGACAGAGAGTTTCATGGCCGCCAGTAACGATCAGGATGCCGCACTGCGCATCGCCGCCGGTCGCAAAGCCTTCGTCGAGCCCCTGCGCCTGGGCGAACGGCTCAAGGAGATACGGCTCTCGAACCAGTGGACATTGGGCGACGTCAGTACGCGTACCGGTCTGGCCCGTTCGACGCTGTCCAAGATCGAGAACGACCAGATCTCGCCGACGTTCACCGCCGTCCAGAAGCTGATTACCGGCCTGGGCATCGATCTCCCCCAGCTGCTCAAGCCGACCAAGCCCAGACGCCAATCCAGCGGCCGACGCGATCTCACCCCGCGTGGCGACGGCAAGCGGCACCCCACCCCGACCTACGAGCACGAGCTGCTCTCGTGCCAGCTGGCACAGAAGCGGATGATCCCGTTCAAGACCATCGTGCGGGCGCGTCGCTTCGAGGAGTTCCAGGAGTGGGTCCGCCACGACGGCGAGGAGTTCCTGATGATCCTCGAAGGGGAAATCCTGATTTACTCGGAACTCTACGAACCCTTGGCGATGGCGGCCGGCGATTCGCTCTATTTCGACAGCGACATGGGCCACGCCCTGGTCTCCACGAGTCCGAACGATGCCGTGGTGCTCTCGGTCTGCACGCCCGGCGATAACGACTGACCGAGACGCCACGGTCATCCGGCCCTGAATGCCAACCATCCTCCACGACAGGAGTTGCTGCCATGCACCACCTCGATGAGCAGACCCGCACCGAACTGGAAGCCGCCGCGTTTCGCCGGCTGCTTCGTCATCTTGACGCGAACAAGGACGTCCAGAACATCGATCTGATGATCCTGGCGGATTTCTGCCGCAACTGTCTCTCCAAGTGGCTGGTCAGTGCGGCCGAGACGCGCGGCGCCGAGCTGGATTATGAAACGGCGCGGGAGTACGTCTACGGCATGCCCTACGCCGAATGGAAGGCTCACCATCAGGCGCCGGCGACCGATGAGCAGCTCGCTGCGCTGGAGGCGCGCCAGGCACGCAAGGTCGGGGCCGATGGCGGTCGGGAGGCGTCATGAGCGAGTCGCCCATGATTCCGCTGTCGATCGCGGTACTGACGATCTCGGATACACGGGACGAGGCTGGCGACCGCTCCGGGCAGACCCTCGTCGAGAGGCTCGAGGCGGCGGGACATCGCCTCGCCGAGAAACGCATCGTGCCTGACGACGTCTACCGGATCCGGGCCGTGGTCGCGGGATGGATCGCCGACGATGACGTGCAGGTCGTGCTGACGACAGGCGGCACCGGATTCACCGGCCGGGACTCCACGCCCGAAGCCGTCGCCCCGCTACTCGACAAGCACATCGAAGGGTTCGGCGAGCTCTTCCGTCAGCTCTCGTTCGAGGAGATCGGCAGCTCGACCGTGCAGAGCCGCTGCCTGGGCGGCCTGTCCAACGCCACCGTGATCTTCTGTCTGCCCGGTTCCACCGGCGCCTGCCGCACCGGCTGGGACCGGATTCTCGAGGAGCAGCTGGATAGCCGCCACCGACCCTGCAACTTCGCCAATCTGGTGATCCCGGGACGAGACACGCAGGATCATGGCTGAGAGACCCCAAGAACTCCAGAGCGTCGAGCGTGCCCTGGAAGCGCTGCTCGAGGGCGTCTCGCGGCTCGAAGGCGAGCGCATCGCCTGCCCGGACGCCGACGGCCGCGTGCTGAGGGACGACGTGCGGGCCGCCATCGATGTGCCGCCGGCGGACAACAGCGCCATGGATGGATTCGCGCTGGCCAGCGCGGACAGTGGCAGGCAGCTGCCGATCTCCCAGCGTATCCCCGCCGGCCAGCCACCGCAGCCGCTGATCCCCGGCACCTGCGCACGGATCTTCACCGGCAGCGAGATACCGGCCGGGGCGGATTGCGTGGCAATCCAGGAAAACGTCGAACTGGTCGGGGAGAGCGCGATCGTTCCCGTGACCCAGGCCGGGCAGAACGTGCGACGTCGGGGGCTGGACGTGACCACCGGGCAGCCGCTGCTCACCGCCGGCACGCGACTGGGTGCCGCCGCGCTGGGGTTGCTCGCCGGCCAGGGGTGCTCGACGGTCGACGTGGTCAGGCGGCCGAAAGTGGCACTGCTGCTCACCGGAGACGAGATCGTCGAGCCCGGCCAGCCCCTGGCCCGCGGACAGATCTACAATAGCAACGGCCCGATGCTGGCCACCCTGATCCGGCGCTTCGGTGGCGAACTGGTCAGCCAGATCCGGGTTGCCGACGATTTCGACACCACCCTGGCGCGGCTGGAGCAAGCCGCGGCCGTTGCCGATGTCATCGTGACCACGGGCGGTGTCAGTGTCGGCGAGGAGGATCACGTCAAGCCGGCTCTCGAACGGCTCGGAACGCTCTCGCTCTGGCGCCTGGCAATGCGGCCGGGCAAGCCGCTGGCGCTGGGGACGATCGGTTCCGCGCGCCTGGTGGGGCTGCCCGGCAACCCGGTATCGAGCTATGTCGGCGCCTGGCTCTATCTGCGGCCGCTGCTGGGCAGGCTCCAGGGCTGCCATGACCTGGAGTCGCTCCCGGTGATCGGCGCCGAGGCCCAGTTCGAGACCCGAACCCAGGGGCGACGTCACTACATGCGCGCCAATCTCGAGTTTCGAGGGGAGCGCATCCTCGCCACGGCTTACCCCGAGCAGAGCTCGGCGGTCTTGACCTCCTGCGCAGAGACGAATGCCTTTGCCGTCATCCCTGCCGATAGCCATATTAGCCCCGGCGATCGGGTCGACTGCCTGTGGCTACAGGGCTAGATCAGCGGCGCGCCAGCCCCAGCGCCCAGACGCCGGTGCGGCGATTCACTCGCGGAATCGCTGCTGCATGTCGGGCCACAGCGCGACGAAAGCGGCTTCGAGGCTGGCGTACTCCGCGCGTAACCAGGGCGTCAGCGCAGCGAGCTGATTGGGGCCGCGCAGCCGCTGGCCGATGCCGGCAATGGCACGGCAGGTGAAATCGAAGTCGGCGTAGCGCTGCAACCAGTCGCCGTCGATCATGGCAGGCACCATCCCCTCGAGGCGCAATGGCGCTCGCCGCTCCCCGAGCACTCGATAGCAGCGCTCGACCAACCGCGCATCCGGGTAGCGGCTGGCCAGGAAGTGGTCCCAGACCAGATCCAGCGCGATTCCGGCAAAACGTCGCTGGGCCTGCGGCGCCATCCGCAGCAGACGCAGCACCTCAGCGTGACGGTCGATGGCGGCATCCACCTGGCGATGGTGGCGAATGCCCGCGGCCACGGCCGGCGGCCACGACTCCAGATGCGCGCCCTTGACGCCGTCGGCAACCAGATTGCCGTAGAGGAAGTCGTCGCTGCCTTGACGTGAAAGCCAGGCGTGGGCAAGGAAGTTCATGGCGCTAATCGGTGGCTAGAGGCAGTTGGTCGGCTTGGGCAGGCCTGCCAGGCGGGCTCCGACCTTGGCCGGGCTTTCGGGGAACAGCCGCATCAGGTGGATCGAGTTGCCCTTCTCCTCTCCCAAGGCCTGCTTCACCGCCTTGACCAGCGGGCGCATGGCCGGCGCCGTCTCGAAGCGCCGGTAGAAGTCGCGCAGCACCCAGATGACCTCCCAGTGATCGGGCGTCAGCTCGCGCCCCTCGTCCGCGGCCAATGCCTCGGCGACGCGCTCCGACCAGTCGGCGAGCGAGACCAGGTAGCCCTCGGGATCGAGGGCGACAGGATGGCCGTCCACCATCAATGTTGTTGCCGTCATGGTCGCCATCAGAACCAGCTCACGCAGCGTTCGTGGGTCTCCGTCAGCGCCAGGAAGCCGTTCATGTCGATGACACCGACGGAAGGATCGATCCGCTCGGCCAATCCCCGGGAGACCAGATCCTCCTGGAGCACGGAGACGCGACCGCCGAAGGGTTCGAGTGCCGCGCTGGCCGAGGCCTGCGCTGCGTAGCAGGCGTCCTCGATCAGCAGCAGGTGGTCGTCCGCGCCGAAAGCTTCGCTCAGATCCTGGTAAGTGGCGGTCGATCGCGGGGACCGGTTGAGCAGATGCAGCATCATGAACGTCGTTCCGAGCCTAGAAAATCAAGGTGTGGGGGTGGCGCTGGAGAAGCTCCGTCACGGCGCTGGCCTCCAAGGGTACCACCGGCAGCATCAGGTCGTCCGTCGAGAGGCCGCGTTCGTTCAGCCCCCTGGCGCTGACCCACAGCGTCTCGATGTCATACATCTCCAGCATGGCGAGCTGCGGATGGGTGCCCTTCTGGCCCAAGGCGCCGGCCTGTTGCCCCTTCAACAGCGCGTAGATGCCATCCCCCTGAAACAGCAGGCCGACGCGTTGGCCGAACGCCGCGGCGACCAGCGCCACATCCAGCCCTTCGCGCAGCCAATGGGTACCGTGGGGCGGATGGCGCAACACCACCAATAGATCCTGCGGTACGGGGCGGGAGGTAGAGACGTCGGTCATGGCGCGAAGGTGATCATTCGGTCACTGGTCAGCATGGCATCGATGAGCTGGCCGACACCGGTCAATTCGAATGGGGCCTCGAGGCTGTGCGACACCGCTCCATGACGGTTGGCTTCGCTGACGTCCAGCAGCCCCCGTCGCAACCCGGCTGCCACACAGACCAGCAGCTCGGTGCCATGTTCTTGGTGAAGCCGCTTCCAGCCGTCGGCCAGGTGCACCTCGTCCTGCGGCGGTGCCATCAGGGCCGAAGCATTGTGGACGCCGTCGTGATAGAAAAAGACCGTCTTCATTCGATGACCATTCGCCACGACGGTGTCGGCAAAGCGTAGCGCCGACAACGCCGCCTGGTGACTGTAGGGCGCGGCATGTAACAGTAACGCGTAATTGAGCATGACGACCGATGGTTCCGTGCAAGCTGCCGGGATATATCTGCAACGGCAATGGTACCAAACGACGAGGCCCCACCGTAGTGGGGCCCCGTTTCCGTCGATATCAAGCCGTGCGTCGATATCAAGCCGTTAAGGTCAGTCGCGAGACATGACCCCAAGGATCGACAGCAGGCTGATGAACAGATTGTAGATCGAAACGTAGAGCGTCACGGTCGCCAGGATGTAGTTGGTCTCCCCGGCGCGATTCACGATTTCACTGGTCTGGTACAGAATCGCCGCCGACGAGAACAGCACGAAACCGGCGGAGACTGCCAGCGCCAGGCCCGGGATGTTGAAGATCAGCGCGGCCACCATGGCCAGGACCAGCACGATGGCGCCTGCCATCATGAAGTTGCCCAGGAAGCTGAAATCCTTGCGCGTGATCAGCGCCACGGCCGATAGCCCCAGGAAGGTTGCGGCGGTCATGCCCAGCGCCGTCATCACTAGCTGTGCGCCGTTGGGAATCGACAGGTAGAGGTCGATGATCGGCCCCAGCGTGAAGCCCATGAAGCCGGTGAAGGCGAAGATCGCCGCAATGCCGGCACCGGAGTTGGCGGTCTTGTGGACCAGGAACATCAGGCCATAGGCGCCGATGAAGAATACGAAGATGTTGAGCTGCGTGACGCCCATGGCCATGGCGACGCCAGCGGTCACGGCAGAGAACAGCAGTGTCATGGCCAGCAACATGTAGGTGTTGCGCAACACCTTGTTGGTGCTGACCGCACTCGATCGACGATCGGTGATGTCGTGCGACGTTCGGTAATCCATTTGTCGTCCCCTCAGTTCTGTTGATACTCACCCATAGACCAGAATGCCCTTGCAAAGTTCCCCTGACAAGCGTTATACGCTCGCGCCAAAGCGAAATAACTCCTTGAAAGCTAAAGAACCTATTGACGCGCTCCGATAAGCTGGTAGTATTCCCCGCCGTAAGCCGGAGGGATGGCAGAGCGGTTGAATGCACCGGTCTTGAAAACCGGCGTAGGTTAATAGCCTACCCAGGGTTCGAATCCCTGTCCCTCCGCCACCTTACATTCGAAAGCCCCGTCAGCCTCAGCGCTGCGGGGCTTTTCTCGTTTCTGACCTCATCATACCGCCCTCTTCTTCTGCCAATCAGAGACTCGATAGCATGCACTGGTCGTTCAGTGTGACTGGGTTGTGATTGGCGTTTGGCGACTGCGTCCCTGCCGCGGAGCGCGGCCAGCACCTGATCGACGCGTGTCACTTCGATCAGCTCGCTGCCATTGGCTCACTCGGCGCCCGAGGCCTGGGCGATGGCCATGATCGAGCTCCAGCGCGCCGCCGTAGCCGGTACCCAGCCCCGCTTCTCCGGCCCGTGGCAGAGACATCGACACCCTCACCGCCTATTCACCTCGATCGTTAGCCGCTACTCTCGTGACTCATGGGCTCACAGTGGCAAGCCGGGAGGGAGTGGATGAAACGTGCATTGGCGGCGCTCGCGCTCACCGCCCTGGCCGGGTGTTCGAGTCAGGGTCAGGAGCCGCACGCATCGGTCGCCTCGACGGATGCCTGCGACAAGGTCGCACACTACGATATCCCAGCGCGGCGCTTTGACGAGACGGCCCAGCAGCTGGCCCACGCTACTGGCTGTTTCGTGAAGACCGACTTGACCAGGACGGCTAGCGTTCGGGTCAATGGCATTCACGGGACGATGTCCATCCGTGAAGCGCTTGGAACGGCCATTCGGGGCACGGACCTGGAGATCGCCGACAGCGAGCCGGGCACTGTCCATGTCGTGGGTCAGTAAAGGAAACAGATCATCCAACTTGAGGGGTATCGCCTTGCATCACACTAGAAATATCGCCTTTGCCGGGCTGCTGGTCATGGCCACCATGTCAGCGCAGGCCACGGCCGCGGAGTTCGAGTGCACGTCGGATAGCTTGATGAAGCACGTCAGCGAGCAGACCCGGGAGATCGACGCCTATATATCGAGCAGCGACAACCCGCAGCAAACGCAACAGGAGCTGACCAGCATGGCCAGAGGCCTGCGCGAGAACGGCCAGGTCTCCAATCACGACGATGAGATGAAGAAGCTGGCGAGCGGCGCGGAATTCCAGCCCTCCCAGTCATTCTGCGACGACATGCAGACCACCATCGCTGCCATTCGGTCGTACATGGGAAGTCATCCGCATTAGACGCGGTAGCGCGCAGCCTGCCCGTGCCCGACGCGGGTTGTTTTCTCTCCGCCCATAGCGGATACTGTATGAATGAACAGTCATTGCGGAGCGATCGATGATCATCCCCTTCCCGACGCCCGAGAAACAGCTCGCCCGTCGTGTCGAGCAGCTCATTTCGCAAGCGCACACCAATCATTACCACCAAGTCACTATCAGCCGGGCGGAGAACGAGCCCATCCACGAATGGGAGCGTCTCGTCGAGCAGTTCGATGACGATGACCGGATTCGGGTCATTCATATCACGCATCACGATGTGCTGCTCAACTGGCGCCTGCCATCGACCGGGCTTGCTTCGTGAACGAGATAGGGGCCCATTGATCGCTGTCAGGTGAAATTTTCACCAAAGGGGCGGATGCACTCGCAAACGGTGCTACCCTGCATCTAGCTTCCAGTGATGTCGACAATGCACCGAGCGTTAATCCTTTCCATCGTGACTCTTCTCTTGGCAGGCTGCGTGTCGGCGACGCCGCGACTGACGGCCACGAACTTCCTGCGGGACAGCGACACCTGCGAGCGTCAGACCCATCAGATCGCTGGTGAGCGGGAGTATCAGTTGTGCATGGCACGACTGGGATGGCCGGATCCGCAGGCACAGACGTCGCTGGAGCAAGCCGACGACGGCGGCAACGATCAGAATGCGGGCTTCATCGACGAAGCGATCAACGGCCTTCAGTTCGGCCTGCAGTGGGATCTGGACCCGGACTGATCGCTTCCCGCGCTGCCCTTCTCCATGCACCCGCGAGCCTACTGTACGACACCATCACCACGACACCATCACCACGACACCATCACCACGACACCATCACCACAACGCCATCACCACAGCTAACCTGAAAGTCGATGCATCCCCAGGAGGATTCCATCATGGCAGAACCATTCGTCGAGATCAGAAAGACGCACAAACCCGGTAATCCCGAGCAGACATGCTACGAAGTCTATGACGGTGACACGGGTGGCAGCCTGGGGCATTTCGTGGACGCCTCAGAGGCTCAGAAGCGAGCCGACAGCATGAACCGGATGACCTCGCGCGAAACCGGCAAGCGCCTCGACAACCCCACCGATGATGCCGACGTCGAGTAACGACGGTATTCGGTAGCGTCAGTGGTAGAGACGCAATCCCACCCGGGTGACACGGTTGCCTTCCATCTCACTGACCACCCAGTGAAACCCATGCCAGTCGACGTCATCCCCGACGACGGGATGACCGCCGACGCGCAGCGCCACGAACTCCCCTAGCGTCATCTCCTGCTCTCCCGGGCTCAGGGTCAGACCGTAGGCGCCGGCGACGTCCTGCATGAGCGCTTCACCATCGAGCGTGAAGGTACCGAAGAAGGCTCGCTCCCGTTTCAGTTTCGCCTCCCCATTGAAAAGCCGGTTGAGAGAGGGAAGGTCCCCGGTACGACCGATCAGGCAGATCACGTCTCCCATTCGCAACCGGGTGCTTCCTTTGGGGTGCAGCATGGCGTGCTGGCGGAAGATCGCCGAGATCAGTGTTCCCGAGGGCAGGCGCAGCAACCGAATCGGCACGTCGTCCAGCGATTCGTTCTCGACCTTGTAGACGAACATCTCGTAGTCGTTCTCCGGCAGGACGCCCAACTGCCCTCGACGGTCGGGGGTGGTGGTTTCCGGCAATACCACCCGCATCCAGCGGGCGACGCGAGCCAGGGTCGAACCCTGCAGCAGCAAGGAGATCAGGACGACGAAGAACGCCACATTGAAGTAGAGCGTCGCGTTCTCGACCCCGCTGATCACGGGAAAGATGGCCAGCACGATGGGGACCGCCCCACGTAGCCCGACCCAGGAGATGAAGCAGATCTCTCGCCAGCGGAAGTTGAAAAACGGGACCAGCGAGACCATCACGGCGACCGGACGTGCCAGCACGATCAGGGCAATACCCAGGATGGCGCTCGGCAGCGCGTAATCGACCATCTCCGATGGCGTGACCAGCAGGCCGAGCACCAGGAACAACCCGATCTGGCTCAACCATGCCAGCCCATCGTGGACGGGAAGGATGTGGTTGAGGTGGCGCCCCGGCTGATTGCCGATCATCAGGCCGGTGAGATAGATGGCCAGGAAGCCGCTTCCGCCCGCCGCGCTGGTCGCCCCGAAGATACAGAACCCCAGCGCCAGCGCCAGCAGCGAATAGAGGCCGGGAGCCAGATCCAGCCAGCGCAGCAATTTGGCCGAGACCCAACCGCCGCCCAGGCCGACCGCAAGCCCCAGACCGAACTGCAGGGCGAATCGCATCAACGTCTCCCCGATCCCTCCCACCGCGCCCGTCAGCAGCTCGGCGAGCGTGATGGTGAGGAAGATCGCCATCGGGTCGTTGGTACCGGATTCGATCTCGAGCGTCGCCCCCACGCGCTCATTGAGATTGACGCCCTGCCCCTTGAGCATCGAGAACACCGCCGCGGCATCCGTGGAGCCAACGATCGCGCCGACCAGAAGGCCTTCCGTGAGCGACAGGTCGAGTAGCCACATGGCCAGCAGGCCCATGATACCGCTGGTCAGGAAGACGCCGATGGTTGCCAGCGACAACGCCGGCTTCAGGCCGACGCGGAAAGTTCGCAGACGCGTCCGCAGCCCGCCATCGAGCAGGATCATCGCCAACGCCAGGTGACCGATCAGGAAAGCCTGGGAGTAGTCATCGAACTTCAGGCCCAGCACGCCCTCTTCGCCGGCAAGCATGCCCAGCCCCAGGAACAGCACGAGCAGCGGCACCCCAATCCGTGACGACACGCGACTGGCGAGAATACTCAGGGCTATCAGCGCCCCGCAGACAAGGAACAGGCTATTGATCGAATCCAAGAATCAGCCATCGGTTATCAATTGGGATACCTTAGTATGCCATGCACGAATGCCGTTGCGTGGCGAAAAAGGGCTGCAAATTTAATCTTTTAGCCAGTGAGGGTGATGGAGGGTCCTGGCTGCTGCCCCCTCGCCATGCAGTGCCAGCAACAGCGCCAGCGATCGCATGCCAGGTCGGTAACGGGCGAGATCCGGCAGGACATGGTGGCGACGATAGGCCGCGACGAACGCATCACGCTGGGCGCGACTCTCCAGTATCAGCTCGAGCAGACACAGGTCCCACTCCAGCGGCGCCCAGACCAGCGCCTCCCAGTCGCTCCATCGCCAATCCGGGGCTCCGGCGAGAAACTGATCGCTGCGCAGGTCCGGCAATGACCAGACGGCTTTCGACGGCAATGGCCACGCCGGCATTTCGGCGAGCCAGCCACGATTGGGGTGCGTCTGCGTGAAATGGCGGGCCCGCTCGGGCCAGTCCGACAGCGGGGAGACCTCCCCTGCGGGATGGCCGAAGCCCGGCAGGGCTCGGCGATGCAGTAGCGCCAGCTGGATTCCGAGCCGCGCGGCCAGCCCCTCGCTCATCGGCGGTGGCGTGGCAAAGCACCAGGGCAGGCACCAGAGCGGCGCCCCCTCCAGCCGGCCGAGGAGTGTCATCGGCACTGGCGCCATCGGCAGACAGGAGGGCAGCATCGATGGGATTCGCGTCAGCGCCTCGGGCGTTCGCCAGCGATCGAGACCGAACAGCTGCCGGACACCCCACCAGAAGCCATCGGTCGTCGCCGACCTCCGGGCCAGCTTGAACAACTGCGGTGACGGCCCTTCGCTCTTCCAGAGCCAGTTGGCACTGTCCGGCCAGCGCAGTGGCAGTGGCGACAGTGATTTTCCGGTCAGTTCCGCGACTCGACGGGTGAGTGCGGCATCTGCCTCGATCGGAGCGTCGTCGTTCCTCAATGAAACTCGTCCTCGTATCGGCCAGGCCCACGGCGGTGGGCAGGGGCGGCTGGTCGGCGTACAATCCGCAGCACTGGATAGGGGTGCCCGTCGACGGGCTGAGAGTGCCATGCACAACCCTGGAACCTGAACCGGCTAGTACCGGCGGAGGAAATGCCAGCAGTTCTCGCATGACTCCGCCCGCGCCCCACTGGGAGCTGTCATGCCACCACCCGGACTCGTCGTCCGCGAAGCTTCGCTGACTTTCGGCGACCGCCCGTTGTTTCGAGCGCTTCAGGCACGATTCGACGCCGGCAGCTGGACCTGCCTGCTCGGTCGCAGCGGCAGCGGCAAGAGTTCGCTGCTGCGAATGATCGCCAGCCTGAGGCTGCCTGACAACCATCACCTCGAACTCGATACCAGTGACGGCGCCCCGCTGAGGGGCCGGCTCGCCTGGATGGCGCAACACGACCTTCTCGTTCCGTGGCATCGGGTGATCGGCAATGTGATGCTCAGCGCGCACTGGCGGGGCCGCCCCACCGCCCAGGATCGACAGCGCGCCGAGCGACTGCTGGCCCAGGTCGGCCTGACCGACAAGGCCAGTCGATGGCCCGACGAACTCTCGGGAGGCCAGCGCCAGCGCGTGGCTCTCGCCCGCACGCTGTTCGAGGACGCCAGTATCGTGCTGATGGACGAGCCGTTCTCCGCCGTCGACGCCATCACTCGCCTGGAGCTCCATGATCTCGCCAGCCGGCTTCTGGACGGACGCACCGTAATCATGGTGACGCATGACCCGCTCGAGGCGCTGCGCCTGGCCGACCGGATCCTGATCCTGCAGGGGGAACCCGCTCGACTGGTATCGATGCCGGTGCCCGAAGGCCGCCGTCCCCGCCCGCTCGACAGCCGCGAATTGTCGCATCGCCAGGCCGAGCTGGTAGCCGAACTGCGGGAGGTGACGCATGGCTGAACGACGTGCCTGGAAACGGTGGGTCCGCCCGCTGCTGGCACTCGCCGTGCTCGTGGCGATCTGGCAACTGGTGCTGACCCTGACCGGGGTGCCACGCTACATCCTTCCCTCGCCTGCGGCAGTCGCCAGCGCGCTGATCGAACAGCGGGAGCTGCTCGCCCGCCATGCCGCGATTACCGCCATCGAGATCGTGGCTGGGCTGATCGGCGGCATCCTGCTGGGGCTGACGACGGCACTGGCCCTGGCTCGATTCCGCGCGCTTCGCCGAACGCTGTTGCCGCTGCTTCTGATCAGCCAGGCCATTCCGCTGTTCGCGCTGGCTCCGATTCTGATGCTGTGGCTGGGTTACGGTCTGGGTCCGAAGATCCTGATGGCCATGGTCATCATCTATTTTCCGGTTGCCTCCACCGGCTACGATGGCCTGCGACAGACACCGCAAGGCTGGCTCGATCTGGCCCGGACGTTCGGGTTGAGCCGGCGTCAGCGGCTGCTGAAGGCCCAGCTGCCGGCCGCTTTGCCGTCGCTGGCCTCCGGACTCCGCATGGCAGCCAGCGCCGCGCCGATCGGCGCCGTGATCGGCGAATGGGTGGGCTCGAGTCAGGGGCTTGGCTACCTGATGCTCAATGCCAACGCGCGACTGCAGATCGATTTGATGTTCGCGGCCCTGGTCGTACTCGTCATCTTCGCCGTGCTGCTCTATTTCGGCGTCGATGCTGCCCTGAGGGCGGCGATGCCTTGGCAGCAGGACCGCATGACGCCCGACCAGTGAGCGAGAGAGGGGCGCGACCGGCCGACGCGCGCAAAAACGGAAACAGGGACCATGAGATGAAAAGGAACGGGAAATGACAAAGACGCTTTCGACGATGTGGCGCCGCACTCTGGCGGCAGGCCTGGCCCTGCTCGCCCTGGCCGCGGCCCTGCCCACCCTGGCGCAGGAGGCCGATGACGATCTGGCACCACCGCAAATGATCCCGTTGAGCGTGATGCTCGACTGGTACGTCAACCCGGTCCATGCGCCGATCATCATCGCCCAGCAGCGCGGACTGTTCGAGAAACGTGGCCTGGATGTCGATATTCAGGCGCCGGCCGACCCCAGCGTTCCGCCCAAGCTGGTCGCCGCCGGACGAATCGATCTTGCGGTCAGCTATCAGCCCCAACTGCACCTCCAGGTCGATCAGGGGCTTCCCATCGTCCGTGTCGGCACCTTGATCGCGACGCCATTGAACGCGCTGCTGGTGCGCGCGGACAGCGGTATCGAGGAGATCTCCCAGCTCAAGGGGAAGAAGATCGGGTACTCGGTCGGTGGCGTCGAAGAGGTCCTGCTGGCGGCCATGCTGGAGCACAACGGCCTGAGCCTGGACGATGTCGACATGGTCAACGTCAATTTCTCGCTGACACCCGCGCTGATCAGCGAAAAGGTCGACGCCGTGACCGGCGCGTTTCGCAACTTCGAACCGGCCCAGATGAAACAGGAGGGTGTCGAAAGCAAGACGTTCTATATCGAGGAGCAGGGCGTCCCCGACTACGACGAACTGATCTTCGTGGCCAATCGTGAAACCCTCGACCAGCACCGGGACGCGGATCGGCGATTCATGGATGCCATCGGAGAGGCGACATCCTGGATCATCAACCACCCGGACCAGGCATGGCAGAGTTTCATCGGCTACGATCCCGCGCTGGACACTCCCCTGAATGCCGCCGCCTGGGATGCCACCCTCCCCCGCTTCGCCCTGCGCCCTGCCGCACTGGACGCCAAGCGCTATCGCGATTTCGAGGCGTTCCTGCTGGAGCGCGGTCAGATCAAGGCGCAAAGTCCGGTGTCTCGCCTGGCGGTGGATCTCAACGCGCCCTAGGGAAAAATCGGCTAGATTGATGATATGACTTCAAGATCATCATGTTGCGGCCGGTTGAACCCCGAGCCGCTAGGCTACGACCCGCAGCAGGACCCGATCCGGACGCTGCCCAGCACGAGCCTGCAGGACCTCGGCGCGTTACCCGCGCGCCCGGGAGTCTATATCTTCTTCGGTTACAACGAACTGCCGCTCTATGTCGGCAAGAGCGTCGACATCCGCAGCCGCGTTCGCAGCCATCTCCAGCAGCCGGTGTCCAGAAGACACGGGCAGATGATGGCCCAGGCCCAGCGTATCGCCTGGCGGCGGACCAGCGGCGATCTTGGTGCCCAACTCCTGGAAGCGGACCTGATCAAGCGCTGGATACCGCTATACAACCGGCAGCTTCGCAAGCGCGTGCGCATGGTGAGCTGGAACTGGCCGCCGGGCGAGGAGCGGCCGACACTGACCGATGGCCAGTGGGTGGTGGCGGCACGCAGCCGGTTCTATGGACTGTTTCGCAATCGTCGTGATGCCCAGATGACGCTGCGAGACATCGCCACCGAGGCGTCGCTCTGCCTGCGGGTGCTGGGGCTGGAATCGGGACAGGGTCGCTGTTTCGGCTATCAGATCGGCCGTTGTCTCGGTGCCTGCTGCGGCGCGGAAACCCGGGAGGCGCACGCGCGGCGGGCACGCGACGCGATGGAACGGCTACGTATCGAGAACTGGCCGTGGCCCGGTCGCGTCGCCTTCCGGGAAAACGGCCCTCATGGCGATGTCGGGCTGCATGTCGTCGATCACTGGCACTATCAGGGAAGCGTCGAGCGGCTCGACGACCTGCATTCGCTTCCCGACACCCGCGGCTTCGATATCGATACCTATCGAATTCTCAACCGCTTCCTCTCATCGCCCGACGACACCGTCGAGCCGATCCCCATCGATGGCGAGATCGACGCGACATGAGGTCGGTTCGGCCGGGATGCCGCCTGCTCATGAAACGGTCGTGAAGCGATTCACCGCGTCCCGAAACGCGTCGGGTTGCTCGGCATGCAGCCAGTGGCCCGCCCCTTTCAGGGTTTGCCATTCGACATTGGACATGACCGCATCGACGCTGTCGCGATGACGATCCTGAACGTAGGGGGAGGCACCGCCGCGAATCAGCAGTGCCGGGCCTTCGAAAGGCCGATCGCCGTCCGGCGGTGCGATGATGTCCTCGTAACCGGCACTGATCTCGTCGAGCCCGACACGCCAGTACATGACGCCGTCGTCGCCGCGGAGCAGATTGGTCGCCAGGAACTGTCGCGTGGCTGCATCCTCGATCTCCTCCTCCATCAGTGCCATGGCATCGCGCCGGGACGTCGGCTCGCCCGCCTCGACCCGCCGCATCGCGGCAAAGACGTCGTCGTGGCCGTGGTCGTAGGCGACAGGCGCAATATCGGCGACGATCAAGTGCGCCACCCGCGCCGGGTTCGACCGGGCCAACGTCATGGCGACCTTGCCGCCCATCGAGTGGCCCAGCAGATCGAACCGCTCGATGCCGAGATCGTCCAGCAGCACGATGACGTCGGATGCCATCGCCGCGTACCGCATCCCTTCGACATGGGGCGAGCGACCATGGTTGCGCAAATCCACGGCAACCACGCGACGACCGCTCTGCCACTGCTTGATATGGGAGCGCCAGTTGTCCGCGCTACCGAACAGGCCGTGCAGTACGATCAGCGGTAGCGCCGGGCTCTCCTCGCCCGAGGCGCCGGTGTCGATACAGTGAAGGTGCAACGTCGTCTCTCCCCAATCCGGTCCGGTAGCCGGAACGGCCACCGCTTCGGCCCCTAGGATAACAAATGCAGGCGATGGCTATCCCTGCTCGCGCGGCATGCCCGGCAGGTTGGCCTGATCGCGTCGCGCCAGCAGGCGACGGCCGAGGCAGGCCAGCAGCACCCCGTAAAGTGGCAGGAAGAAGATCAGGCTGATCGACAGTTTCACCGCATAATCGAACCAGGCGATCTCCACCCAGTGCTCGCGCATGAAGGGGTCGGGGCCTTGCCAGAAGGCGATGGCGAAGAAGGCGAAGGTGTCCGCCAGATTGCCGACGATGGTGGACAGGGTCGGCGCGACCCACCAGGCACGAAGCCTGCGCAGCCGGTCGAACACGTGAATGTCGAGCAACTGGCCCAGCACATAGGCCATGAAGCTCGCCAGTGCAATGCGGCCAACGAAGAGATTCCATTGCGCCAGCGCCTCGAAGCCCTGGAAACGCCCCTGCTGAAACAGGACCGATACCGCGTAGGAGATCATCAGCGCCGGCACCATGACGCCGGCAACGATCCTTCTCGCCGGCGACTTGCCGAACAGCCGCACGGTCAGATCGGTTGCCAGGAAGATGAACGGGAAGCTGAACGCGCCCCAGGTGGTATGCAGCCCCCACAGGGTGAAAGGCAGTTGAACCAGGTAGTTGCTGGCCGTGATCACCAGTACATGAAAACTGATCAGCCACAGCAGGGCGAATCGGAGTCGGGGATTATCGAGTGCAGGCATGAGAAACCTTTTTTGTCTGCCTTGGCTCCGCAATGCTGTCTGCGGAGCCAGGCCGAGGGGTTAGGGAACCCTCTGGGTGGCAAGAAGTTGTCGGGGCTATCGAGAGCGGGCGCGAATTATAGGGATCCAGCGGGCAGAGTGCCAGCGGAGCAGCGGGCGTATACGCGAAAAAACATTGTAACTCTAAGTTACGTTAAGCTAATATCAGAAACGACTGAACATGGGGTTCAGTAGCGGCAACCCGCCCGGCGCGCTTGGAATTCTGACTATGACGACAAAGGCTATCCCGCTCGGAAACCACCAGATTGGCCCCGCCACCGCTGCCCTCAAGGCCATCGCCAACGAGAGCCGGCTCCGCATTCTCTGCCTGCTGATGCAGGGCGAGCGCTCGGTCACGCAGATCAATCAGGAGATGACGCTCAGCCAGTCGGCGCTCTCCCAGCATCTTGCGGTGCTTCGACAGGAACGCCTGGTAGCGACGCGACGCAGTTCCCAGGTGATCTACTACTCGCTGCGCGGCAACGTGGCCGAGCGGCTGATCCAGACACTCGGCGAACTGGATATCGCGTAGCGGGCGTTCTAGCGGCGCTGCCAGCGAAGATCGTCGACCCGCTGCAGCACCCGATCGATGCCAGTCTCCAAACCGCTCTCCACGCCCTTCCCCAGCTTTCCCATCAAGCCGGAACGAGACGTCAGCGACACTTTCAACACCCGCGCTCGATCTCTCTGCTTCTCCAGGAGATAGGCGTCGCTGGTGCCCACCGCATCGATGAGACCAGCCTCCAGGGCTTCGCTGCCGTACCAGATCTCGCCGGTCGCGACTGTCTCGATATCCAGCGAAGGACGACGGGCGGACACGTAACGCTTGAACAGATCGTGGGTGGACTCGAGATCCTCGAGGAATTTGGTGCGGCCCTCTTCGCTGTTTTCACCCAGCACGGTCAAGGTCCGCTTGTAGCGCCCCGCCGTCAGGAGTTCGACGTCCACGTCGTGTCGTTTCAGCAAACGGTGGACGTTGGGTATCTGCGCCACCACGCCGATCGATCCGATCACCGCAAACGGTGCCGCGATCAGCCGGTTGGCACAGCAGGCCATCATGTAGCCACCGCTGGCGGCGACCTTGTCGACGCAGACCGTCAACCGCGCGCCGGCATCACGCAGGCGGTCGAGCTGTGCCGCAGCCAATCCGTAACTGTGCACCAGTCCACCACCGGACTGCAGGCGCAGCACGACCTCGTCTCCATCGCGGATCGTTTCCAGCAGCAGCGACACCAGCTCGGCCAGCGCCGGCGTGCCGGAAGCCTTGAGATCGCCATCGAAGTCGAGCACCCAGACACGCTCGGCCTCCTGGGACGCCCCCTGCTTCTGGTCCAGCTTGACCGATCTTCGCAGCTGCTTGGCCAGCTGCCGCCGACGCGCCTTGGGCACCGCGGCCAGGCTCAGCTGTCGGGACCGGCGCTGAAACCGCTCATCGAGCTCCGTGACCTTCAGCCGGGCTTCGCTATCGCCCCGGCCTCTGCGACGCCCATGGGCCACCAGCGCCAGAATGATCCCGATGGCGATGACCAGCGTTGCCGTCTTCGCCAGGAAAAGGCCGTACTCGGCCAGCCATTCGATCACATCACGCTCCTTGGTTGGGAAACTCATCGGTTTGAGCTGCTCCCGGGAGAGCGAGTAAGCTGCTCCGGCGCTTGCATGCCGATACCGGCGATGATCTGCTTAGCGCTTCTGTCACGGGAGATGTCATCATGGACGACGATCAGTTGATCGCCAAACTCAGGGCGCGGTTCGACGCCAAGGCTGCCGAGGGCGTTTCGGCCATCTATCAGTTCGACCTCGACGATGTCGACGATTATCACATGACCATCAATGATGGTTCGCTCGACATTCAGCCCGGTCGCCATCCGAATCCCGGCGTCACCATCTCGAGCGATACCGGAACGCTGTTGGCTCTGGTCAGGAAGGAGCTCAACTCGATGCAGGCCTTGCTGACCGGCAAGGTCAAGGTCACCGGAGACATCGGCCTCGCGAGCCGCCTTCCCAAGCTTTTCGCCAACACCAGCCAATGAACCCCAGCGGGTCAACGCACTGCGACCGCGCCGCGGTGCGTCTCGATCAGCTGACGTGAAATCGAGTACGCCGGTGGCAGTTGCGGCAGCGTCTCGGGACTGAACCAGGCCGCGTCCACGATCTCTTCGCCGTCGATACGAATACGCCGGCTGGCCGCTTCGGCGAAGAACCCCATCATCAGCGAGTGCGGGAATGGCCAGGACTGACTCTTGAAAAAGCTGACGCGCCCGACATCCACGCCCACCTCCTCCATCACCTCCCGGCGAACGGCAGCCTCCACGGCTTCTCCGGGCTCGATGAAACCGGCGAGTGTCGAATAACGCTGTGGCGGAAAACGGGGGCTCCGCGCCAGCAGCATGTCCTTGCCATGGGTCACCAGGGTGATGATGCAGGGCGATATCCGCGGATAACCGCGCAACCCGCAGTGGTCGCACTGCATCGCGAACTCGTGAGTCAGGCGACGGGTGGCGTTGCCACAGCGCCCGCAAAAACGGTGATCTCGCTCCCAGCGGGTAACCTGCAGCGCGGTCGCCAGCAGTTCGCTCTGCGCGACGCTCACCCGGGCCAGCCAGTCACGGAAGCCCGGCCAGTCGTCGCCGTCCGCCTCGACCACGACGGCGACCGGCTCGCCCTCCCAATACCCCAGGCGCAGCGCCTGTTCGGGCCACCGCTCACAGTAGCCGAGCATGCCGCCCGATTCGGCCGGCGCCACACCGCTGCCGTTCATCCGCAGCAGCCAGCCGCCGACCACGTCCATCGGCGGTATCTCCCGCTGCAACATCAGTGCTGATTCTCCGGCGCTGCCAGCGTGTCCCAACGACACTCGCCGGCCGCCTTGCGGATCTGCTCCAGACGTTGATGATGAGCCTGCCACTCGGCCTCGCTGGGCCTGGTCACCGCCAGCCTCAAGCCTTCGCGGTCGATGCGACGCAGCCCGCTGGCACCACCCGCCTCGCGATCGCCGCCCTCGTCGTTGCCGGCCAGCGACAGCGCGGTCTGGCCACCGGTCATGGCAAGATAGACATCGGCGAGAATCTCGGAGTCCAGCAGTGCGCCGTGCAGCACGCGCTGGCCGTTGTCGATGTCGTAACGCTTGCACAGGGCGTCGAGGCTGTTGCGCTGCCCTGGGTGCATTTCGCGGGCCATCTTCAACGTATCCAGCACGCTGCAATGCTCCGCTACCGGCCCCAGCACGGGTTCGCCGCGCAACGCTTTCAGCAGCCTGAATTCGTGATCGAAGAACCCGACGTCGAAGGGCGCGTTATGGATGACCAGCTGTGCGCCCCGCATGAACTCCCAGAGCTCGTCGGCGATCTGGGCGAAGACCGGCTCGTTGGCGACCCGGTCGTTGGTGATGCCGTGGATCTCGACGGCTTCCGCCTCGATGTCCCGCTCCGGATTGACGTACTGATGATAGGTCCGCCCCGTGAAACGGCGGTTGACCAATTCGATACCACCGATCTCGATGATGCGATGGCCTTCACGCGGATCGATACCGGTGGTTTCGGTGTCCATGACGATCTGGCGCATGGTTATCCTCGCTTTTGCCTGGCGGCAATGATGTCGTTTCGGGACGGTAAACCGCTATCGGGAGGCGCGGCGCCTGGCAACCACTTCATCGATGGCTTCGTTGACCAGGCGGTCGGCAGCCTCGTTGCCCTCGTGCCCGCTGTGGCCTTTGACCCAGTGCCACTCGATACTGTGACGACGGGTCTCGGCAAGCAACTCCCGCCAGAGTTCCGCATTCTTCACCGGCTGCTTCGCCGCGGTCACCCAGCCGCGCTTCTGCCAGCCGTGGATCCATTCGGTGATGCCCTTGCGGACATATTGGGAATCGGTCCAGAGAGAGACCCGGCACGGCCGGTCCAACGCGCGCAGCGCCTGAATGGCGGCCATCAGTTCCATGCGATTGTTGGTGGTCTCGGCCTCGCCGCCCTTCATCGGCTTCTCGTGCCGGCCGGAGACCAGCAAGGCCCCCCAGCCACCAGGCCCGGGGTTGCCGCGGCACCCGCCGTCGGTGTAGATCGTCACGGCGGGCATCGGCGAGGATTCGGAGGTCGGAGCGGACAAGACGTACTCTCTCAGTGGCAGGCGGTCGTTGAAATCTATCGGTCTTCGATGCGGTCGGGCCGTGGGCTTCAGGCGATCGTCCGGGGCGACCCGTCGCGAGCGGCGGCATGCGCCTCGGATCGCTCCCGCCTCGACGCGGGGAGCCGATCGTTCTGGCCGCCACCCGGGGGCTGTGCCACGGGTTCGACGGTCGTCCGGCACTTGGCACTGGCCGGCGTGAGGATCGATTCGTCGCGGCTGCGCAGCCGATCGGGCCCGGCCTCCTTCGCCAGTCCCAGCCATGCGCCCGACCGGCGACCCTGGAGCACCGGCTCGCGCAGCTTGATCGGCTGGACGGGCACGTTGCGCCGACGCGCAACCAGCAGATAGGCCGTCGACAGCGGCACATTGTAGCGGCGGCCGAGCGTCTCCAGACGATCGCTATCGATCGCCCGACCCGGCAATCGAAAGCCGCAGTAGTCTACCCGTTCGATCTCGAAGTCGACAAACGTCAACCAGTCCCGCAGGCGCCCCGGCGTTCGCCACTGTTTCCGCCACGGCGCCGGACGCTTGTCTCGGCGCGCCGCGGCCGGCCCGAACGGATGCCAGCCGAACACCAGCAGGCGGCCATCCGAGCGCGTGACCCGGGCGGCTTCCTGCAGCACGTGGTGCGGTCGGTCCACCGCCTCCAGCAGATGGTGCAACAGCGTCAGATCGACGCTGTCGTCGGCCAGCGGCAGACTATCGGGCAGGCAGATCAGACTGTTCCCGTCTCGCGCGAGATCGGGCGAAGGCGCCCAATCCAGCGCATGGCGGATGGGGCACATGTCGCTCATCATCGGCGCCATGCCCATCTGCAGGCTGACGATGCCCCGATGCTGTTCACAGTGTGGCCCGAGACAGGCACGCTCGGCTCGCCACAGCGCCACTCCGGGTGTCGATTCCCAGAACCGGCGCCCCTCTCGGACGGCGGACGGCAAGCTCTGAACGGGCGGCGAGATTGACACGGACGACTTTACTCCCCAAGGTTATCGCTTTTTGACGACGGTTCGACGCCACGTTCGACGACCGGATGGTGGTCGTCTCCGTGAACCTGTGCTCGACGCGCGGGTCACAACGGCATTCGAACCTCGACACCTGAATCTCGAGACCAACCTGCCGGAGAAGGATGCCACATGTTGACCGTGATGCCGATTCCCGCGTTCCAGGACAACTATATATGGGTGTTGCGCCAGGACACCCAAGATCGTGTCGCCGTCGTCGATCCCGGTGACGCCGATCCCGTGATCGCCTGGCTGGAGCAGGAGAAGCTGACGCTCGACACCATCCTCGTCACTCATCACCACAAGGATCATACCGGTGGGCTGCAAGCGCTGACCGAGCGCTACGCGCCGCAGGTCTACGGTCCCGACAACGAAGCCATTCCCGGCATCCTCCACCGCGTCGGCGAGGGCGACGAATGTCGTGTCCTGGGTCGTCGCTTCGAGGTCTACGCCGTTCCCGGTCACACCCTGGATCATATCGCCTTCCACGCCCCCGGCACACCAGGATTGCTGTTCGCTGGCGACACGCTCTTTTCCGGTGGCTGTGGCCGGCTGTTCGAGGGCTCTCCCCAGCAGATGCAGGAGTCGCTCGCCAAGCTCGACGCGCTGCCGGAAGACACGCTGGTGTTCGCCGCCCACGAATACACCCTGGCCAACCTCGCTTTTGCCGCCGCCGCCGAGCCCGACAACGCGATCCGGGACAGCTACCGGGCCGAGTGCCAGAGGGCGCGCGATCTCGATCGCCCCACCCTGCCGACCACCCTGGGCCGGGAGCGTCAGATCAACCCCTTTCTGCGCATCGGCGATCCGGGACTGCTCGAGACGCTTCGCCAGCAGGGGCCCGTCGATGACGACGCCACCGCGTTCGCCACGCTGCGAGCCTGGAAAGACCGATTCTGACCATCACCGTGAAAGACGAGGGTATCCACCGCCCGGTCGCGTCGATCGGCCAGCGGTGTCATCAAGGATGTTGAACGCATGAATTTTCGAACCGGACGCTGCCGGATCCTCGTCGGCCTCACCGGCGGCCTGCTGCTGTCGACGCTGCCCTTGGCGGCCATGGCCAAGGAAGCTCCGGATACGGCGAGCAGCGCGTCCCGGCACTCGTTCTGGTCCGCTCTCGCCCTGCAAGGGCGTAGCGCCCCCGATGTCTGGAGCCGGCTGCGCAAGGGCTTCCGGCTGTCCCACGAAACGGCCAACCCCAGGGTCGCCGAATGGCTCGACTGGTATCGCGCCCACCCGCAGCACGTCGAAAGAGTCGCCTCGCAGGCCAAGCCCTGGCTGCGCTGGGTGACGCAGCAGCTGGAATCCCACCACCTGCCCAGCGAAATCGCGCTACTGCCGTTCATCGAGAGCGGCTACGACCCGACGGCCACCAACCCCGGCGGCGCCGCAGGCCTGTGGCAGTTCATGCCGGCAACCGGCGATGCGATGGGGCTGTCGCGCACGGCCTGGTACGACGGGCGTCATGACGTGGTCGCCGCCACCCAGGCGGCGATGAACTACATCCAGCAGCAGGCGGATCGCTGGTACGACGGCGATATGCTGCTGGCGCTGGCTGCCTACAACGCCGGCGCCGGCACGGTGAACGCCGCCCGCGAGGCCGCCGCCAATCGCGGCGAGCCGATCGACTACTGGCACCTGCGGTTGCCCGCCGAAACCATGGATTACATCCCGCGCCTGCTGGCGCTCTCCGAAGTGGTCGCCGAGCCGGAGCGATACGGCGTGATCCTGCCGTCGATTCCGGACAAGGTCCAGTTTGCCCAGGTCGAGACCGACGGCCCCTTGACACTCTCGATGGCTGCCGAGCTTGCGGGCGTCGACCCGCAGACGCTGCGGGCGCTGAACCCGGGATTCAAGCGGGCATCGACCCGGCCGCGCGACGATGCCAGTATCCTGATACCGGTGGCGGCCAAGCAGCGTTTCCTGGCCAATCTCGCAACGCTGCCCGCCTCGGAGCGCACGGTGATGAACCGCTACGTGGTTCGTCGCGGCGATACGCTCTCCGCCATTGCCGCGCGCTTCGGGGTCAGTATCGGCGAGATCCAGCGCGAAAACGGCCTCGACGGCAGCACCATCCGCATCGGACAGGCGTTGACCGTCCCGTCAACGGCGCTGGCCCAGAACAGCCACCGATAGTTCTCCGGAGATAGCGCCTTGAAATCATGGTCGTTGCCGATAAGGCGTGTCGGAACGCCTGCCACCCGCGCAGGCATCGCCACCGGAAGCAGGATGTCGACGATGGCCGGATTTCGATGGCTACTGGCGGTCATCACACTGGCGCTGGCCGCCCCGCTGCCGGTATCTGCCGATGGCCAGCTTCATGACCCCGGAACAGCGCCTGGCGATGTCCCGACCGTGCACGCCGTCGCGCTCTACGACGACCCGGGGCTGCCCGCGGACTTCGAGCATCTGCCCTACGCCAACCCCGAGGCACCCAGAGGTGGTACCTTGCGCCGGGCCGCCAACGGGAGTTTCGACTCGACCAACCCCTTCATCATCCAGGGCACGCCGGCGGATGGGCTCAATCAGATCTACGACACGCTGATGGAGTCCAGCGCCGACGAGCCTTTCACCATGTATGGGCTGCTGGCCGGCGGAATCCGGCTCGACCCGGAGCGTCACTGGATGGAGATCGACCTCCGGCCCGAAGCCCATTTTCACGATGGCCACCCAGTCACCGCCGAGGATGTGGTGTTCAGCTTTCGGCTGCTGCGCGACAAGGGCTCGCCCTTCTATCGCGCCTACTACGCCAGCGTGGAGTCGGTCTCGGCGCTGGACGAACGGACGGTGCGATTCGAGTTTTCGAACAATCAGTCGAGAGAGCTGCCACTGATCCTGGGTCAACTGCCGGTGTTACCCAAGCACTACTGGCAGGACCGCGACTTCACCCGCCCCACGCTGGACAAGCTCCTGGGGTCCGGCCCCTACGAGATCGCCGAGATCGACCCCGGCCGGCGCATCGTCTATCGCCGGGTCGCGGACTACTGGGGCCGCGATCTGCCGCTCAATCGGGGGCGCTACAATATCGACCGCCTGGTCTACGACTATTTCCGCGACCAGTCGGTCGCCCTGGAGGCGTTCATGGCCGGCGCGCTGGACATGCGCATCGAAAGCAGCGCCAAGAACTGGGCCACCGCCTACGACACGCCGGCAGTCGAGGATGGCGCCATCCAGCGGGTGATCGTGCCGGATGGGCAGCCCGCCGGCATGCAGGGATACGTGATCAACACGCGCCGGGCACAGCTCGGCGACCCGAGAGTCCGCCGCGCGCTGGGGCTCGCGTTCGATTTCGACTGGGTCAACCGGCACCTGTTCTACGGCGCCTATCAGCGTACCGAGAGCTACTTCCAGAATTCGGAGATGGCGGCCAGGGGATTGCCCGGAGACGATGAACTGGCGTTGCTCGAACCCTATCGCGATCGACTGCCCGCCGCGGTATTCGACCAGCCACTGCCGATAGCGCAACCGGAAGCGCTCCGCCCGCGCCTGCGCAAGGCGCTGGAGCTGTTGCGCCAAGCCGGCTACGACGTGCGCGACGGCACGCTGGTGAATCTCGAGACCGGTCGGCCATTCACCCTGGAGTTCCTGCTCTACGACAGCCAGTGGGAGCGTATCACCCAGCCCTTCGTACGCAATCTGGAGCGGCTCGGCATTCGCAGCAAGATCCGGGTGGTGGACGTCAATCAATATCTCGATCGCCTGAGACGCTTCCAGTTCGACATGATCGTCGGCAGTTTTCCGCAGTCGGCCAACCCGGGTAACGAACAGCGGGATTTCTGGACCAGCGAGTACGCCGACGTCCCCCAGAGCCGAAACCTGGCCGGCGTGAAAGACCCGGTGGTCGATGCGCTGGTCGATGAACTGATTCGTGCGGACAGTCGCGAAAAGCTGGATACTGCCTCGCGAGCGCTGGATCGCGTCCTGCGGTGGGGGTTCTACGTCGTGCCGCAGTGGAACTTCGACGGCACCCGCGTCGCGGTATGGAACAAGTTCGCGTATCCCAGACCTTTCCCGCGCTATACGCCGGATTTCTCGGTCTGGTGGGTCGACCCCGAACGGGCCGGCGCCATCGCCGCCCGTCAGCGCGGACAGGAGTGACTGCCGACCATGGCCAGCTACGTCGTTCGCCGCCTGCTGTTGATGATCCCGACGCTGTTGGGGATCCTGCTGCTCAATTTCATCATCGTCCAGGCGGCACCGGGCGGCCCCATCGATCAGATGATGGCACGCTTCGAGGGGTTGAGCAGCACCGCGAGCACCGGCCTCGAAGGCGGTGGCGGGGACAGCGTCGGCGGCAACGACTCCCGGCGCCTCCAGGGCGTCAACGACCAGTTGCGCCAGACGCTGACCGAGGAGTTCGGATTCGACAAGCCCGCCTGGGAGCGCTTCGCCCTCATGCTGCGGGACTACGCCACGTTCGATCTCGGCGACAGCCTGTTCCGGGGTCAGCCGGTCGCCACCCTGATTCTGGATCGACTGCCGGTATCGATCTCGCTGGGCCTCTGGACCACCCTGCTCGTCTACCTGATCTCGATCCCGCTGGGCATTCGCAAGGCGCTACGCCATGGCAGCGCGTTCGATATCTGGTCCTCGAGCATCGTGATCGTCGGCTACGCGATCCCCGGATTCCTGTTCGCCATTCTGTTGATCGTGGTGTTCGCCGGGGGCAGCTACCTCAACTGGTTCCCGTTGCGCGGGCTGACCTCGGCCAACTTCGGCGAGCTCTCCCTGCTGGGCAAGATTCAGGACTACTTCTGGCATATCGCGCTGCCCGTCGCCGCCTCGGCGATCGGCAGCTTCGCCACCCTGACCATGCTGACCAAGAACAGTTTTCTGGACGAGATCCACAAGCAGTACGTACTGACCGCCCGCGCCAAGGGGGCTTCCGACCGACGCGTGCTCTACGGCCACGTCTTTCGCAACGCCATGCTGATCATCATCGCCGGCATGCCGGCCGCGTTGATCGGCATCTTCTTCACCGGATCGCTGCTGATCGAGGTGATCTTCTCGCTCAACGGACTGGGCCTACTCGGTTTCGAGGCCGTCATGCAGCGTGACTACCCGCTGATCTTCGGCACGCTCTATCTCTATACCCTGATCGGTCTGCTGCTGAAACTGGTCTCCGACCTGACCTACGTCTGGGTCGATCCACGCATCGATTTTGCTACCCGGGAGTCGTGATGACACCGAATCGACGTCAGCGGCTCTCGCCGATCACCCGGCGGCGGCTCCAGGTTTTCCGGCACCATGGACGCGCTTACTGGTCGCTGTGGCTCTTCGGGCTGCTGTTCGCGCTCAGCCTCGCGGCGGAATTGATCGCCAACGACAAGCCGATCGTGATGCAGTATCAGGGAGCGTGGTACTTCCCCATGCTGGTGGATTACCCGGAGACCGAGTTCGACGGCTTCCTCCCCACCACGGCCGATTACCGCGACCCCTTCGTGCGCGAGCAGATCGATCGCCACGGCTGGATGCTGTGGCCCCCGGTCCCCTTCTCCTACCAGACCCTCGATCGCGACATTCAGGGCCCGGTCCCCTCCCCGCCAGATTCACGCCACTGGCTGGGAACCGACGATCAGGGGCGCGACGTGTTCGCTCGGGTGCTGTACGGTTTCCGCCTGTCGGTGACATTCGCCCTGGCCCTGACCGTGGGCTCGATCCTGCTCGGCGTGTTCATCGGCGGCGCGCAGGGGTACTACGGCGGCAAGATCGACCTGTTCGGCCAGCGCCTGATCGAGATCTGGTCGGGACTCCCGGTGCTGTTCCTGCTGATCATCCTGGCCAGCCTGGTCGAACCCAATATCTGGTGGCTGCTGGGGATCATGCTGCTGTTCTCCTGGCTGGGCCTGGTCGACATCGTGCGTGCCGAATTCCTGCGCGCCAGGAACCTCGAGTACGTCAGGGCGGCTCGAGCCATGGGCCTGCCTTCCCGGCTGATCATGCGCCGCCATGTGCTGCCCAACGCCATGGTGGCCACGCTGACGTTCATCCCGTTCCTGTTCACCGGCGCCATCACCACGCTGACGGCGCTCGACTTTCTCGGTTTCGGCCTGCCGCCGGGCTCGCCCTCGCTGGGGGAGCTGGTGGCACAAGGCAAGAACAACCTGCAGGCACCATGGCTGGGAATCACGGCCTTCGTTTCTCTGAGCCTGATGCTGTCGCTGCTGGTGTTCATCGGCGAAGGCCTCCGCGACGCCTTCGACCCACGCCATATCGTCACCTCGGCGGCTGCCGCGCGTCCCACGCCAGCGAACCACGACCAGGAAAGTCAGCCATGAGCCAAACGCCCCTGTTCGAACTGCGTCGGTTATCGATCCACTTCGGCGAGACGCAAGCCGTGTCCGAGCTGGACCTGCATGTGGAGCGTGGCGAGACCGTGGCCATCGTGGGCGAGTCCGGCTCCGGCAAGTCGGTCAGCGTCCTCGGCGCGCTGGGGTTGCTTCCGCCCGGCAGCCAGGTGGCAGGGAGGCGCACCTTCGCGGGTCGCGACCTGGGCCGGTTGAGCCGGCGGGAATGGAACGATCTTCGCGGCGGCAGCATCGGCTTCGTCTTCCAGGAGCCGATGACCTCGCTCAATCCACTGCACACCATCGGCAAGCAGCTGCGGGAAACGTTGCGCCTGCACCAGGGGTTGCGTGGCAACGCCGCGACACGGCGCGCCCGGGCGCTGCTGGCACAGGTCGAGCTCCCCAGGGTCGACGAGCTCATGGCGGCCTGGCCTCACCAACTCTCCGGGGGGCAACGTCAACGGGTCATGATCGCCATGGCGATCGCCAACGAGCCGCAGCTGCTGATTGCCGACGAGCCCACCACGGCGCTGGACGTCACGGTGCAACGGCAGATTCTGGCGCTGCTGGACGAGCTCCGGCAGCGCCTCGGCATGGGCCTGCTGTTGATCAGCCACGATCTCAACCTGGTCCGGCGCCACGCCGACCGGGTGATCGTCATGCAACAGGGCAAGCAGGTGGAGACCGGCACGGCTCGCGCAGTCTTCGAGACACCGCAGGCGGTCTATACGCGCCAGTTGATCGACGCCGTGCCTTCCGGCCGTCCCCGACCGTTGCCACCGCAAGGCGAGCTTCTGCTGAGTGCCAGCGATTTCAGCGTGACGTTCAAACGACCCAAGCCGCTACTCCGGCCCAGGCCCCCGGCCTTCGTCGCCGTCGCACCGCTGTCGCTGGAACTCCGCCGCGGCGAGACCCTCGGCGTGGTCGGCGAATCCGGGTCGGGCAAGTCGACCCTGGCCTCGGCGCTGATTCGACTGCTGCCGTCCAGCGGCGAAATCCGCTTTGCCGACCAGCGTCTGGATCGGCTGGGCGGCGAGACGCTTCGACGACAGCGGCGCGCGCTCCAGATCGTGTTCCAGGATCCTTACGGCTCGCTCTCTCCCCGCATGTCGGTTGCCGACATCATCAGCGAAGGGCTACGGTTTCATCACCCCGAACTAACGCCGACGGTGGTGACAGAACGTATCGCCGAGGCCCTTCACGACGTCGATCTGCCAGCGGATTGCGGTCACCGCTACCCCCACGAATTCTCTGGCGGTCAACGCCAGCGCATCGCCATTGCCCGTGCGCTGATCCTGAAGCCCGAGCTGCTGATCCTCGACGAGCCGACCTCGGCACTGGATCGCACGGTGCAGAAGCAGTTGATCGAACTGTTGCGTGACGTCCAGGCGAAGCATGACCTCACCTACCTGTTCATCAGCCACGATCTCGCCGTGGTACGCGCGATGGCACACCGGATTCTGGTGCTCAAGGATGGCAAGGTAATGGAACAGGGCGACTGTGAAACGCTGCTCCACTCGCCCCGCACCGCCTACACTCGCGCCCTCATCGAAGCGTCCTCGCTGACCTGATGACACTCCGGCTTGTTAATTTGCCGCGAAACAAGATAACGGTATAAAGTCATCAATCCGCACTGGCCTCACGGCCGCGATGCCTAGAAGGACGCAATCTCTTCCGGACGCAGATGGCGACACTCCCCCGGCGCCAGGTCCGGGTCGAGAACCAAGGGGCCGATGGATTCACGATGAAGCGTCACCACCGTATAACCGACCGCTGTCAGCATCCGGCGAATCTGGTGGTAGCGCCCCTCCGTCACCCCGACCATGACCTCGGACTCGCCCACGGCCTCGAAAGTCGCGGGCTTGGTGGGTTTTTCGTCGCCGTTCAGCATGACTCCCTCCGCGAACTGCCTCGCCACACGCGCCGCGTCGGCAGCGGACAGGGGTTCGCTCAATGTCGCCCTATAGCGCTTCTCGCAAGCGTGGTTGGGCGAGGTCACGCGATGGGTCCACTTGCCGTCGTCGCTGATCAGCAGCAGCCCCGAGGTATCCACGTCCAGCCGCCCTACCGGATGCAGGCGCTCCAGCTGGGGGATGTCGATCAGGCTGAGTACCGATGGATAGTGCGTCGGCCGCATCGAGCACTCGACCCCGACCGGCTTGTGCATCATCAGATAGCGAATGCCGATCCGTTCCAGCCGCTCCTCGTTCCAGCGGACCTCCTGCTCGTCGGTTACCTGCCTCGCGCCGTCACGCGTCACCTCGCCATCGACGCTCACCTCGAACTGGCGCAGCGCGCGCTTTGCCTGGCTTCGCGTCAGTTCCGTGGCTTCGCTAAGAAATCTATCCAACCGCATGTCAGGCTTCCCAATGAAAAGTGTCGGCATCTTGCCACGCCGGAAACTTTTCGCGAAACGTCTTCAGCGCCTCGGCGGATAGCGTCGCGGTCTCGACGAATCCTTCGCCGGTCGGGCGATCGATCATCGGCTCGCCCTTGAAGTCCACGACCATCGAGTCACCGGCGTACTCCAGTCCGTTGCCATCCCGCCCTACGCGGTTGACGCCGATGACGTAAGCGAGGTTCTCGATCGCCCTGGCCTGCAGCAGCGTTCGCCAGGGCTGCCGGCGCGGCGCCGGCCAGTTGGCGACGCACAATAGCGCGTCGTATTCGAGGTGCTCGGGCGCGCTCGGTCGTTGGCGCAGCCAGACGGGGAAACGCAGGTCGTAACAGACCGATAGCAGCAGCCGAAATCCCTTCAGCTCCACAATCTTGCGGGCCCGCCCCATCGCGTAGTGCAGAGGCTCGTCGCCCATCCGGAACAGATGGCGTTTGTCGTAGTGCTCGACGCCGCCGTCCGGCGTCACCCAGTAAAGCCGATTGTACCGGGCGCCGGCATCGGCGATCGCCAGACTGCCGACGATGACGCAATCGCGCTCTCGCGCCTGGCGCCGCATCCAGTCAAGCGTGGGGCTCGCCTCGGCCGGCTCCGCCACCGCTTCGGCATTCATGGTGAAGCCGGTGGCGAACATCTCCGGCAGCACGATCAGGTCCGTCCGGCTTCCGTCCAGCGAGCCAATGCAGTGATCCAGCCGCCGCCGATTGGCCTCGGGGTCTTCCCACTCGAGTTCGCTCTGGACGAGGCTGACTCGTAGATCGTTCATGGCACTTCCTCCTGCCGCATGTCGGGAATCATCGATTCGTCAACGCGAATGGCCGTCATGATAGATTACCCAGCCTCCAAACCCGAGAACACGAGAAGCGACATGTCGGCATCCCCCTCAGACAAGCCCCAGCCAGGCAGCGTGAAACCGGTGGACGACGCATCGCGCCGCGAGACGCGCCACGGTGTCGGCTACGGCGTTACCGCCTACGCTCTCTGGGGATGTTTCCCGCTCTTCTTTTCGCTGTTCGAGGGGGTGCCGGCCTTCGAAGTACTCATCCAGAGAATTCTCTGGTCCTGCCTCTTTCTGGTGATCGTGGTCACGCTCATGGGGCGCTGGGCCGCCATCCGCAACGGTTTCCCCGGACCCCGGGAGGCGATCCGCAGACTGGGATGGATTCTGGGTTGCGCGCTGCTGATCGCGCTGAACTGGGGGCTCTACATCTATGCGGTGGAGACGCATCGCGTGCTACAGGCGAGTCTGGGCTATTTCATGACGCCACTGGTCAATGTCGCGCTGGGCATGCTCGTCCTGCGCGAACGGCTCGGCCGCTGGCAGATGATGGCGATGGGGCTAGCACTGGCGGCGGTGACGCTGCAACTCGTGCTGCTGGGGACCCTGCCATGGATCAGTCTGGTGCTGGCCATGACGTTCGGCAGCTACGGTCTGCTGCGCAAGCGCGTGCCGCTGGATGCGCTCTCCGGCCTGCTGGTGGAGACGAGTCTGCTACTGCCCCTGAGTCTGGCGGCCCTGGCCTGGCTGACATGGCACGGGCAGTCCCACTTCGGCGGCAGCTTCGACACCACGGCACTGATGATCGTCAGTGGCGTGGTGACCACCCTGCCGCTGCTCGCCTTCGCCGGCGCCACGAAGCGCCTGACGCTCTCCACCATCGGCTTCCTGATGTATCTCAACCCCACGCTGCAATTCCTGCTGGCGCTGTGGGTCTTCGGCGAGCCGCTCGCCTGGCCGCAGCTGTTGACCTTCGCGTTGATCTGGATCGGCCTCGGCCTCTATTCGCTGGAGGCTTGGCGACATCATCGCAAGGCGCTTGCCCGCAGCCGCGCTCGAGTGGCGGAATGAGTGCATCGCGTCGACTTCCGCTGCGGGGGAAGGTGGCAGGGATGCCCAGCCGGGGCTGGCGGTACCTGGGCGCTGACCGGGAGGTCGCGCGGAGGGAGGTCGCCGGGTGTTACACCTGCAGACCCATGATCTCTTTATAGGCGGTTACCAGACGGTTGCGCACCTGAACCCCCATGTCGAAAGAGACGCTCGCCTTCTGCATGTCGATCATCACGTCGTTCAGCGCCACGTTCGGATCGCCGGCCTGGAATGACATCGCCTGCTGGTTGGCGGCCTGCTGCATCTGATTGATGCGTCCGAGCGATGCCTGCAGCTCGCCGGCGAAGCTGCCGCCGGTCTCGGCCAGCGATGGCTGCGATGCCGCACCCTGACCGCTGGCCTGGGTCGATAGCGCCTGCATCTGCTGAAGCGCTGCTTGAATGGCTGGAGCACTCATGAGGGTTTCCTGTATGACGATATTTCCGAGCACGACGTTCCCGAGCACCACGTTTCCGAACACGACGCCGGGAACCGCCGGTGAACTCGACGCTCGCAGCCTACCAACAGCACGACAACGACCATTGCGGTAAATGCGTGTGAAAACACCGGCTTTTCCTACCTTCAGCGTTAACAGACCGACACATAATGGCTGCCATCAAACTAACGCCCCGGCCAGCGCCGCGTCGGAACGGTATTCCGAGCGTGTCGAGGTACGGATGAGCAGACGCGTTGCAGGGAGCAGACTACTGCTATGTTGTCGAGTTGCACCACGTGCCATGATCGGAGCACGACATGAGCACGGCCACGTCGCCCAACGACACTCCAGGTTCAGGTAATCCTTCCGCACGGCAATCGACCCGGCAAACCGCGTCGGAGACAGCCGCTGGCGGACGCGACTGGTTGAACAAGCTGCAGGGCAGCCCGCGTGTTCCGCTCATCGTGGCCGGCGCCGCCGCCGTCGCTGTCGTGATCGCGCTGCTGATGTGGGCTCGCGCGCCGGAATACCGCGTCCTCTACTCCACCCTGACCGATGCCGACGGCGGCCGCATCATCACCCAGCTCGACGCCATGGGCATCCCCTACCAGTTCAGCGAAGGCGGTCAAGCGCTGCTGGTGCCCGCCGATCAGGTGAGACCCGTGCGTCTCAAGCTGGCCGAACAAGGCCTGCCCGAAGCCAGCGGCGTCGGCTTCGAGCTGATGGATGACCAGGCATTCGGCATCAGCCAGTTCGCCGAGCAGGTCAACTACCAGCGCGCGCTGGAGGGCGAACTGGCCCGCACCATCGGCACCCTGGGCAGCGTCGCACGGGCTCGCGTCCATCTCGCCATGGCCAAGCCGTCGGTGTTCGTCCGCGAAAGCCAGCCCGCTTCCGCCTCCGTCGTCCTCGATCTGCAACCGGGACGGGTGTTGGGCGAGGGCCAGGTCAACGCCATCGTGCACATGGTCTCCAGCAGCGTGCCCCAACTGTCCGTGGACGACGTCACCGTCATCGACCAGAACGGGGATCTGCTGAGCCGACCCGCCGGCAACACCAACCAGCTCGACGGCAGCCAGCTCGACTACGTCAGCAACCTCGAGACCCAGTATGCCGACCGCATCGAGGCGATCCTCGCGCCCATCGTCGGGGCGCGCAACGTGCGTGCGCAGGTCACGGCCCAGGTCGACTTCTCCCAGCGGGAGCAGACGGCGGAACGTTACGGCCCCAATCAGTCACCGGATGCAGCAGCGGTCCGCAGCGAGCAGAAGAGCTCGTCGTTCCAGAGCAACAGCGACCTCGCCATGGGCGTCCCCGGCGCCCTGAGCAACCAGCCGCCGGGCACCGCCGCTTCGCCGATCAACGCTCCGGCGACCCAGGCGCCGCCCCAGGACCAGAACGCCGCCAACGACAACGGCAACCAGGCCGACGGTCAGGCGACGGACGCGCAGGGTACGGACACCCAGACCGCGAGCAATACCGACATCGGCCAGGTGCATCGTGACAGCACGATCAACTACGAAGTGGACCGCACCGTCGAACACGTCAAGCAGCACAGTGGCGATATCGACCGCCTCTCCGTCGCCGTCGTGGTCAACTATCGCGACGGGGTCGACGATGCAGGCAACCCGACCCGCGTCGCCCTGAGCGATACGGAGATGGACCAGATCCGAGGCCTCGTGCGTCAGGCGATGGGGTTCTCGGAGGCGCGCGGCGATGCCCTCGAGGTCGTCAACAGCCCGTTCCAGGCCAATGCGCCGGAGTTCGAGACGCCGCCGTGGTGGCAGACACCCGAAGTCTGGAGCCTCGCCAAGAGCATACTGAAATATCTGGTCGTGGTTCTGGTCGCCCTGTTCCTGTGGTTCAAGCTGGTCAAGCCGTTGATGCGTCGCCAGACCCGCGAATCGGCCCCGCTGCCGGCGGCCTCCCCGATGCCCGCCGCCGACGCGGCGGCGGCCGCGGCAAGCTATCAGGCTGTCGGCGGCAGCGGTGGCGCCGACAACGCGAATCGCGCCGGTGGCGCGCAGCGTGGACGTGAGCGAAACCGGCGCGGCGCCTCGAATTACGAGCAGGATCTCAAGGACGTCCGTGAGATCGCCCAGGAAGATCCCCGCCTGGTCGCCATGGTCGTCAGAAGCTGGATGGACAAATCATGACGACGCCAATGACCGGCGCCCGGCGCGGCGCCATCCTGCTGCTCTCATTGGATGAGGACAGCGCTGCCGAGGTCTTCAAGTACCTCTCGAGTCGCGAGGTGCAGGAGATCAGTCAGGAAATGGCCAAGCTGGGGCAGGTCTCCCACGAGGAGATGGCGGCCGTTCTGCGTGACTTCCACGACGAGGCCGAGCAGTTCACCGCCATCAACCTGCACTCCAACGATCATATCCGTGCGGTGCTGACCAAGGCGCTGGGCAGCGAGCGCGCCAGCAGCCTGATCGAGGACATCCTCGAGACCAGCAATACGGCGTCGGGCATCGACTCCCTGAATCTGATGGAAGCCTCGATGGTCGCGGAAATGATTCGCGACGAGCACCCGCAGATCATCGCCACCATCCTGGTACACCTGGAGCGCGGCCAGGCCGCCGACATCCTGGAGCTGTTCGACGAGAAACAGCGCGACGACGTCATGCTGCGCATCGCCACGTTCAGCGGCGTGCAGCCGGCGGCCCTTCAGGAGCTTACCGAGGTGCTCACCTCGATGCTGGACGGCACCAATCTCAAACGCAGCAAGATGGGCGGCGTGAGAACCGCCGCCGAGATTCTCAACCTCATGAACTCCGCACAGGAGGAGCAGGTCATCGACGTGGTTCGCGCCCACAGCGAGGACCTCGCACAGCGCATCATCGACGAGATGTTCCTGTTCGAGAATCTGCTGGACATCGACGATCGCGGCATCCAGCTGGTCCTGCGGGAAATCGAGACCAACTCTCTGGTCATCGCGCTGCGGGGCGCGGAAGAAGCGCTGATCGACAAGTTCACGCGCAACATGTCCCAGCGCGCGGCACAGCTGATGCGCGAGGACATGGAAAACCGCGGGCCGGTACGCCTGTCCCAGGTGGAAAACGAACAGAAGGCGATCCTGGGCGTGGTGCGGCGACTGGCGGACTCCGGCGAAATCGCCCTGAGCGGTGGCGACGATGGCTACGTCTGATCGCGGCGATCGTCCTGCATCCGGCGACCATGGCGAGTGGCACCGCTGGCAGATGGGAGACCTGGGCCATCCGCCCTCTTCCGACGCCCCCGCCACCCATACCGAAACCCGCCGGCGTCGCCAACAGCAGGACGCCGAGGCCAGGGCTCGTCAGAGCATCGTCGAAAAAGCCCGACGCGAAGGGCTCGAGCAGGGATACCGCGAGGGCCACCAGCAGGGATATCACGCCGGCTACAGCGAAGGTGTCAAGGAGGGCAACGCCGCCGCCGAGCTGGAATTTCACAAGCGGATGGAGATGACGCTCACCCCCCTCGCCGGGCTGGCGGAAAATTTCCGGCTGGCGCTGGCTTCGCTGGACGCCGAGATCGGGGACCAACTGGTCGAACTGGCGTTGATCGCCGGTCGCCAACTGGCCGGCGAGTCACTGGCCGCCAAGCCGGAGCACATCCTCAGCGTGGTCCGCGAGCTGCTCGATGCCGACACCACGCTGAGCGGCAAACCCAGGCTCTGGTTGAATCCTCAGGATCTCGAGCTGGTGAGCTCGACGATGAGTGACACCCTCGAGGCCAGCGGCTGGGAGTGCCATGCCGATCCGACGCTGGAACGCGGCGGATGCCGCGCCACCAGCGCCGGCGGAGGCCTGGATGCGAGCCTGAGCACACAGTGGAAGGCCATTCTCGATCAACGCAGGCGCTCGAGGGCCGCTTCGCCCCACACCGATGCAGCGCCCCCCGCAGAGCAGGAAGACGGCGACGAAGAGGCCCTCGATGGGTGATGCCGCACGTTCGCCTCAGGCGCCGGAGATGGCTTCGCACCATCAACGCTGGCGCCTCGCGCTGGACAAGGTCACCCAGCGGGTCGAGTCGCTCTCCCACTATCGCCATGAAGGCCGAGTGACCCGCGCCACCGGGCTGGTACTGGAAGCCATCGGCATCCGCCTGCCCCTGGGCAGCGCCTGCCTGATCGAACTCTCGGCCGGCAATGGCAGTGGCGACGACGAACGCTTCGCCGAGGCCGAGGTCGTCGGGTTCGCCGGAGACAAGCTGTTCCTCATGCCGCTGGCCGATACCAGCGGCCTTCTCCCCGGGGCCCGCGTGCTGGCGCTCAGCGGCAACCGCCTCGACGTCGCCAGCGCAAGACGCTTTCCCCTGGGCGATGGCCTGCTGGGGCGCATCGTCGATGGCAATGGCCGTCCTCTCGACGACCACGGCCCCCTGGAGCAGGCGCCACATGCCCCGCTCGAGACACCCCCCATCAACCCGCTGGCACGAGCTCCCATCGATACCACCATCGACGTGGGCATTCGCGCCATCAACGGCCTGCTGACCGTGGGTCGTGGCCAGCGCATGGGGCTGTTCGCCGGCTCGGGGGTCGGCAAGAGCGTTCTGCTGGGCATGATGGCCCGATACACCGACGCCGATGTCATCGTCGTCGGCTTGATCGGCGAACGCGGACGCGAGGTCCAGGATTTCATCGAGAACATCCTCGGCGAGGAGGGACTGGCCCGCGCCGTGGTGGTAGCGGCCCCGGCCGACACCTCGCCGCTGCAGCGCATGCAGGGCGCCGCCTATGCCACCCGCCTGGCCGAGGACTTCCGCGACCAGGGGCGCAACGTGCTACTGATCATGGACTCGCTGACCCGCTACGCCATGGCCGCCCGCGAGATCGCCCTGGCGATCGGCGAGCCGCCGGCCACCAAGGGCTATCCGCCGTCGGTGTTCGCCAAGCTGCCGGCGCTGGTCGAGCGAGCCGGCAACGGCAAGCGCGGCGGTGGCTCGATCACCGCGTTCTATACCGTCCTGACGGAAGGCGACGATCAACAGGATCCGATCGCCGATTCGGCTCGCGCCATCCTCGACGGCCATATCGTGCTGTCACGCCAGCTGGCGGAGAGCGGCCACTATCCCGCGATCGACATCGAAGCCTCGATCAGCCGCGCCATGCCCGCCGTGGTCGACACCAGGCGCCTGCGTCAGGCCCAGGGATTCAAGCAGATGATCTCCCGCTATCAGCGCAATCGCGACCTGATCAATGTCGGCGCCTATGTCAGCGGCCAGGATCCCCAGCTCGACCGCGCCGTCGCTCTCTATCCCCGGCTGGAGACCTTCCTGCAGCAGCGGATGAATGAGACGGCCGGCATCGAACACACCCGAGCGGAACTCGACCGGCTCATTCCGATCGACGATTGACCCGTCATCCAGGCGTGCCGTTTCAACGCCCCCTTCCTCACTGACCGCGATCGGGAATAGTGGCTTTTTTTGCCGCTTATCGAACCTTTAGTGTGGTGTCGGCACCGTCACAATGGGAACCGTTGAATTCTCCCGTCGCCACGTCGACGGATGGTTGGATAGGAGGTAACGCTTTGGCCAACATGCAAGCCATGGAGATGCTTCGAGACCTGGCACAGCGCAGCAGCGAAAAGGCCGTGGAGAATCTCGGCCGGCTGCAGCGTCAACAACAGGAAGCCCAGACACAGCTGGGACAGCTCCAGCGCTATCGAGACGAGTATCAGCGCAAGCTTCACGACAGCCTGACCCAAGGCGTTTCCTCCAGCCAATGGCGCGACTACCAGCAGTTCATCGGCTCCCTCGACAAGGCGATCGAACAGCAGCAGCGGCGGCTCGGGGAGCATCAGACGCGAGTCGACAGCGGCAGAGAGCATTGGCAGGGAGAACGCCGGAAGCTCAACGCCTACGAGACCCTGCATGCCAGAGGGGAGCGCGACGCCGCGTATCGCAACGCTCGTCAGGAGCAGCGTCACAGCGACGAGATGGCCGCACAGCTGCTCCGTCGGCAGCGAGACCGGCATTCACAGCAAGGCTGAAGTAGAGATTCGACGCACCGGCTCGAGGCTTTGATCCGAAGCGTCACCCGACCACGAAACCGATGGCCTGCCCATGGAACTTTCTTCAATCACCGCCGTGACGCCGTCCTCGGACCGCAGCGCCAGTGCCAAAGGCAAGGCGTCCAGCGAGAGCGCCCCCTTCGCCGATTCCCTGCGGCGCGTGGCGGCCGAAAAATCACCGCGGCCAGCTGCACAGGAAGGCGCATCCGCCGCCAAGGCGTCGGATTCGGAGTCCAACCGACGCCCCGCGGATGAAGTCGCCAACGGCGCGGGACAGCGACCAGCCGACGAAAGCGCGGCAGCCGGCGCGGGGGATTCCGCCGCGGCTACCGCACCCGTCCTGCAGCCGCTCGACGAAGGAGACATGTCCCGGCTCCGCGCCATTCTGTCCAGCCTTTCGCCCGCTGCCGGCGACCCGTCGTCAGGCACCAAGGACGTCGATGACGGTTCGGGCTCGCCCGATGGCGAAGCGCTTGCGGCCATGGTGGCCGGCTTGTCGCTGGCCATGGCGTCGCAGCCGCTGACCCCCTCCGTCGCGGGCGGTGCTGGCACCGCAACCTTGCCTAGAGGCGGACAGCCGGTACCGGCGCAGCTGGCTCTCAAGGTCACCGCCACCGCACCGACGGCCGGTGACGCCGCCGCGATCGGTGCACCAGCCACCGAAGGTGATCAGGGCGACGCCTCGGACCGCCCCAAGGCATCCAGTGGTCAACCGGGCTTCGGTGGCTTGCTGTCAGCCATCGATAGTCGACGCAGTGACGGCGCCATGCCAGGGGCAAATCCCGGCATGACCGCCACCAACGGCCAGATGCCCGTCACCCCCGGCACGCCGGATAACGCAGCCGTGACCACGGCCAGCCAGATTGGCGATGCCGCATCGATCGGCCTGCCCGAGCGAAGCGCCCAGGATGCCGGTCCCGCCCCGACTCCCCGCTCGGACATCGGCGCGTTGACGAACGCCACCGCCGCCCCCTCCAGCGCCGCGAGCCCCGCGACGGCGAGTGCGGCAACGCCAGGCTTCGTCAACGCCCCCGTGCAGTCCCCCCAGTGGCCCGCCTCTTTCGGCCAGCAGGTACTGCAGATGCACCAGCGCGGCGACCAGCAGATGTCGCTCCGCCTCCATCCCCAGGAACTGGGCCCGTTGAGCGTCTCCCTGACGGTCCAGGACCAGCAGGCACAGCTTCAGATTCTGTCAGCACACGCCCCGGTTCGCGCCGCGGTCGAAGCGGCGATTCCCCAGCTTCGCCAGGCTCTGGCCGACAGCGGCATCGCGCTGGGCGAGGCGATGGTGAGCGACCAGGGCCACTTCCAGCAGGGCCAGTCTTCCGGCGACGACCGCCCGCACCGCGGAGCCGGCGCCGCCGGCTCGCTGTTGACGGCGTCGGGTATCGATCCGGTCGACGACGTCGCGGTGCGGAACCTGACGCTGACCGACAATGGCAATATCAACCTTTACGCCTGACCGACGCTGCCGATAACACGGGTGGCGACTGGCCGGTGCCAGTCGTGGCACTACGCCGTGCGGTGCGTCGGCGGCCAACTCCCCGCCCTGCGCCACTCGGGCACGAAAGGGGAAGTTGGCCGACCGGAAGGCGTCTTTTCCGTCGATCGCCAGGCCCCCCGCCACCGCATAATCCGCTGCAACTTCCAGAGATGACCCGTAATGGCAGAAGCAATGGCCGCACCCCGTAAAAGTCGATCCCTACTTCTCGTGGGCCTGTTGATCGTCCTGCTGGCGATCGCGAGTTCGATCGCCGTGTACTTCTTCCTCGATGCCCGTGACGGCAACGAGTCGACCGATGTCGTCGAGGAGCAGCCGGCCGAACCGCCCGTGCCGATATTCGTGACCATTCAGCCTTTCACGGTCAACCTGCAGAGCGATTACGGAGATCGGCTGCTCTACGTGGGGTTGTCGCTACGCGTCAACGACGACGAGACCAGCGATTTCCTGACCCAGCACATGCCGGAAGTTCGCAGCCGGTTGCTGATGCTCCTCTCCGGCAAGAGCGCGGAGGAGCTGATCAAGCCCGAGGGCAAGATCAAGTTGAAGCAGCAGATTCTCGGCCTGTTCGACGAGCCGATCACCACGCCGCAGCCCACGTTAGCCATCAGTGACGTGCTGTTCTCCGATTTCATCGTGCAGTAAGCGGACGCCAGGCCAACCATGTCCCAAGACGACCTGTTATCGCAGGAAGAGATCGATGCCCTCCTCAACGGCGTCAGCGGCGATGACGACAAACCCGCCGACGAACCGAAAGGCGGACGTCGCACCCGCCCGTTCGATCCGGCAAATCAGCACCGGGTCGTTCGCGAACGCCTGCAGGCGCTGGACATCATCAACGAACGCTTCGCGCGTCTGTTTCGGGTTGCGCTGTTCAACCTGATCCGGCGCAGTGCCGATATCACGGTATCCGGCGTGCGCTACCAGAGCTACAGCGAGTTCGCGCGCAACCTGCCGGTGCCGACCAACCTCAACCTGATCAGCCTCAAGCCACTCAAGGGTACGGCACTGCTGGTGTTTCCCCCGGGGCTGGTGTTCATGGTGGTGGACAACCTGTTCGGCGGCGACGGACGGTTTCTGACCAAATCCGACGGCCGCGAGTTCACCGCCACCGAGCAGCGCATCATCCAGCGCCTGATGTCGTTGGCGCTGGAGGGCTACAGCGACGCCTGGAAATCGATCTACCCCCTGGAGATCGACTACATGCGCTCGGAGATGCAGGTCCGCTTTGCCAACATCACCAATTCGCCGAACGAGATCGTCGTCAACAGCACCTTTCATCTCGAAGTCGGCAATCTGGCCAGCGACTTCAACATCTGCATACCGTTTTCGATGATCGAACCGATCCGGGACATTCTCTCCAGTCCGATCGGTGCGCTCGACAGCGACGACACCCAGTGGGAGTCGCGCATGGCCGGCGAAATCAAGCAGACCCAGGTCGAACTGATCGCCGATTTCGTCAAGATCCCCTCGACCATCGGCGATGTGCTGTCGCTGGAGGTCGGGGACGTTCTTCCCATCGAACTTCCCAAAGCCATCGACGTGCGAGTCGACGGCGTGCCGGTCATGACCTGCGAGTACGGGAGCCGGCAAGGCCAGCGCGCGCTGCGGGTGAAACATCTCATCGACCATGGTACGTACTCCGCCATGAAGGACTTCGACAATGAGTGACGATCAAAAACCGGGATCCCAGAAGGGATCCTCCGAGGCGGCTGAAGACAGCCAGCAGGAAGCCGAGGACCTGTGGGCCGCGGCGATGGCGGAACAGGGCGTGGAGCCCGAGACCGACGAGGCCGGATCCGTCGAGACACAGACCGTCGAGACACGGGCCGACGAGACGGAATCCGCCCAGGCGCCCGATGTCGACGCGAAAGCGAAAGCCGCGGCGCCGAGTTCGGATCACGGGGTGTTCCAATCCTTCGACCAGGGGGAGAACGACACTCGCCAGCCCCGCGACCTGGGCGTGGTCATGGACATTCCGGTCAAGCTGTCGGTGGAGCTGGGCAGAACGCGCATCACCATCAAGCAGCTGCTGGAGCTCGCCCAGGGCTCGGTGGTGGAGCTGGACGGCCTCGCCGGCGAGCCCATGGACATCCTGATCAACGGCTACCTCATCGCCCAGGGCGAGGTAGTGGTCGTGGATGACAAATACGGCATTCGTATCACTGAAATCATCACGCCGTCAGAGCGCGTCCAGAAATTGAACCGATGAACGAAGATACCCTACGGCAGGCCTCCCAGGCCGGCGGCGGCGACAGCATCGGTCTGCTGATGATGGGCAAGACCGCGGCCTCCCTGCTCGTGGTCGTCGCGATCATCCTGGCCTGCGCCTGGCTGCTCAAGCGCATCGGACCCAATCGGCGAGCAGGCACGCAACATCTTCGCGTCGTCGCCAGCACGCCGGTGGGACAGCGCGAACGCGTGGTGATCGTCGAAGTCGCGGATCGCTGGCTGGTGCTGGGTGTCGGTGGCGGACAGGGGACCCGACTGGACACGCTCGAGCCACCGGCGACACCCGACGCGGCGCCTCCGGGGCCCCCGCTCGCCGGTTCCTTCGCCAGCCGCTTTGCACAGGCGCTGAAGCAGAACGCGCGTGGCGCGGCCCGGGGTCGACAGAACGGGCGGGACCGCAGCTAGTGGCGATTGCACTCCGACCCAGGCCGCGCCACGTCGTCGCTTTGCTGGTGGCCCTGCTGACGATGACGGCCAGCCATTGGGCGGTGGCCCAGGCCCTGCCCGGCATCATCAGCGAGCCGCTGCCCGATGGCGGCCAGCGCTGGTCGTTGAGCCTGCAGACTTTGCTGTTCTTGTCGTCGCTCGCCTTCCTGCCGGCGATGCTGTTGATGATGACCTGCTTCACGCGAATCATCATCGTCCTCGGGCTGCTGCGCACGGCCATGAGCACGCCATCGGCGCCGCCGACCCAGGTCCTGCTGGGGCTCGCGCTGTTTCTCACCTTCTTCGTCATGTCACCGGTGCTGGATCGTGTCTACGACGAGGCCTGGCAGCCGTTCTCGGCCGAGCAGATTTCACTGGAGGAGGCGCTGGACCGGGGTAGCCAGCCTTTCCGCGAGTTCATGTTCGCGCAGACCCGGGAGGCCGACCTGGCGATGTTCGCCCGTATCGCCGATATCGGCGAGATGCAGGGTCCGGAAGACGTGCCGATGCGGATACTGGTGCCGGCGTACGTCACCAGCGAACTGAAGACGGCGTTCCAGATCGGCTTCACGATCTTCATCCCGTTCCTGATCATCGACCTCGTCGTGGCCAGCGTGCTGATGGCGCTGGGGATGATGATGGTGCCGCCCGCCACGATCTCGCTGCCGTTCAAGCTGATGCTGTTCGTGCTGGTCGACGGCTGGCAACTCCTGATCGGTTCGCTGACCCAGAGCTTCTATTTTTCATGACTCCTGACATGAATCGCGTCGTCATGGAGCGTCGTACGACCGTACGGAGGTGAGCAATGTCTCCCGAGATGGTAATGAGCCTTGCCTATCAGGGCATGAAGGTGACCTTGATGATGGCCGCGCCGCTGCTGTTGACCGCGCTGCTGATCGGCCTGCTGGTGAGCCTGTTTCAGGCCGCGACGCAGATCAACGAGATGACCCTCTCCTTCATCCCCAAGATCCTCGGCGTCTTCGCCATGCTGATCGTCTCCGGCGCCTGGATCATCCAGTTGCTGGTCAACTTCACCCGGGAACTGCTGCAGAACATTCCCCAGATGGTCAGTTGAGGCCCCGTCGCCGGCGATGATCGACATCACCTCAGACCAATGGCTGGGCTGGCTGCAGCTGTTCTTCTGGCCCACCGTTCGCATTCTCGCTTTCTTCATGGCCTCGCCGCTGTGGAGCCTGCCCAGCGTACCGACACCGGTCAAGGCGCTGTTCGGCGCCGGCATCGCCATCGCCATCGCCCCTTCCTTACCACCGATGCCGGCGATTCCTCTCTTCTCGCTGGAAAGCTTCGGCATCATGCTGCAGCAGATCCTGATCGGCGTCGCCATGGGGCTGGTGCTGCGAATCATGATCGCCGTGGTGCAGACCGCCGGCGAATTCATCAGCATGCAGATGGGCCTCGCGTTTGCGACTTTCTATCAGCCGGATGCCGGAACCAACACCATGGTGTTGTCGCGCATGCTGGAGTTGCTGACGCTACTGATGTTCCTGGCGATGAACGGGCACTTGATCACCATCGAAATCCTCGCCTGGACCTTCGAGGAGCTGCCCATCGGCGCCACCTCGATCGACGCCAGCTTTGCCGAGACGCTGGCCCGCTGGGGAGGCACCATATTCTCCTCGGGCCTGCTGATGGCCATCCCCATCGTCACCGCGCTGCTGCTGATCAACCTGTCTCTGGGCATTCTCAACCGGGCCTCTCCGCAGCTGTCGGTCTTTTCGGTGGGTTTCCCGATGACGCTGACCGCCGGCCTGGTGCTCATCACCGCACTCATGCCGGATCTGGGCGGGTTCTGGAACGATCTGTTCACTCAGCAGTTGCGCTTCATGCAAGGCATGATCGAACAGATGGGTGGCGCTCCCTGAGACGAGCGACGGGGTCGGCCCGAAAGCCACCTCTTCCACGGGCACGATGCCATCGTCGGACGACACCAACGACAAGGGCGCACCATCTGGATGCGCCCTTCTTCGTGCCGTCGTCCCGCCGCGCCCGCCTTCGACCGCTATCCGGCTGCCCGCCGGAGCACCAGTGCGGTCACATCATCTCGAACAACGACGTTCCCTGCAGATCGACGAAGGCCTTCTGCGCCGCCTGCAGACCCACCTGGCGCAGCACGTAATCGGAGATCGCGGTGGTGTAGTCGAGATCGATCAGGTCGCTCTGGGTCTGGGTGTAGCTGATCTTGCGATCGCTGCCCACGGTGTCGAGGGTATCCAGCTCGTTGAGGCGAGCACCGACGGAAGCCCGAACGGTCAGCACGTTATCCAGCGCGTTGTCCATCTCCCGGCTGGAAGTCGACAGCGTATTGGCGAAGGCCGCCTTGTCGGCGTCGGAATCGAGCGGGTTCTCCAGCGCCGAGAGCATGTTCTCCAGCGTGGCGAATACATCCGGATTCATGTTCCTGGCGGTGCCGACGTCCAGCGCATCGCCATCTTCCGGCGTGCCCTCCAGGGTGAGGCGCACCCCGCCGAACTCCAGGGTGGCGCTGGTGCCGTCGTAATTGCCGGTGGTATCGCCATCCGGCCCGCTGATGGTGTAGTCGAAAGTACCATCCCCGTTCGCGGCGAACGAGATGGCGTAGTCGTCCCCATACCCCGAGGCCGTGGTATCGACGACTTGCGGGCCGGTGAACGTCAACGTGCCGGCATTGTCGGCGCCGGCCCTGGCGACGTAGCCGGCGCCTCCCGCCACGGTCTGGAACACGTCACGACCGGTATTGCCCACTTCCATCAGGCGCGAGGAGTCCACTTTCTGCTGGCGAACCTGATCGGAGCCGGCGTACTGCACCGCGCCGGCAGCGTCCTTGACGAAGGGCTCGGCACCGTCCTGGTAACCGCCGAACAGATAGCTGCCGTTACCGTCGGCCGAGTTGGCCTGGCCGAGAAGCGCTTCGTAGACGCCGCGCAGCTCCGTCCCCATCGACTGGCGATCCGCGTCGCTCAGGGTACCGTTGCCGGCCTGGATCATGAGCTCCTTGGCACGGGTAAGCGAGTCGGAGACGCTGTTGAGGACGCTCTCCTCCTGGCTCAGCGAGTTGCGCGCCGTGATCCGGCTGTCGCTCTGCTGGGCGTTGGACGCCAGCGACTGCGACACGCCGACCGCGCGCGAGGCGGCCTGGGGGTCGTCGGAGGGACGCACCACACGCTTGCCGGAGGCGATCTGTTCGCCCACCTGCATGAAGGCGCTCTGCTGGCGGTTCATCGAGCTGACACTGCGCTCGAACATCATCACGGTGCTGACACGCACGGCTCTCTCCTCGGAGTGCGCCTCGACTCGGCGCACTCAATGATTATTCAATAACGACGCGAGCTATGCTACCGGCTCGTCGCTGGCTCAGGCACGCAGCCCCAGGATCGTATCCAGGATGGTCGAGCCCGCCTCGATGATCTTGGCGTTCGCCGAGTAGTACTGCTGGTACTGCAGCAGGTTGGCGTACTCCTCATCCAGGTTCACGCCGGAGTCGGCCTGCTGGTAGGCGAAGAGCTGGTCGCTCAACCCCGTTTGCGTGGTGAGATTGGCCTGGGTGATCGCGGCCCGATTACCGACATCGCTGACCAGCGAGGCGTACCCGCCACTGAAGGTCTTGCTTCCCCCGACCAGCCTCTGGTTTTGCAGGTCCAGCAGCGCCAACGCATTTCGGTTATCGCCGCTGCCGCCGCTGTCGGCATCCGCGGCGGCGATCTTGTCGGTATCGCTCACCGCGACATCGAACGCCGCGGCAGCGTTACGCGTCGGCTGCAGCATGAAGACGTCGCCTTCTGCCGGCGTGCCGCTCGGCGTCAGGGTCACGCCGCCGACGGATAACGTGCCATCCGCCGCCAGCGATACCGAGCTGGTCTTGCCACTGCCGAGATTCTCCACCGAGTAGCTGCCGTCAGCCTGGTAGGTGAGTCGATAATCGTCCGCCGTCAGCTCGCCGACATCGCCGTACTCGGCAGCCAGGGCTCCACTGCCCGCATTGGTGGCATCGCTGACGACGGTCGGGCTGCCGATGGCGAAGAACGCTTCGCCGGCATTGCCGTCTAGATCCACGCCGGCCTCGTGCTGGGCATTGAAGCTCTGCGCCAGCGTCACCGCCAACTGGCCGAGCTGGTTCTGCGTGCTATCGAGGGTTTCACTGCGGAAGCTCAGCAGCCCGCCCAGTTCGCCCCCCTTGATCACGGATTCCTTGAGCGGAGAGCGCGCTCCGGCGCCATCTTCATACGCGATGGTGACGGAGGAAGGGTCTTCGCTGCTCTTCACCGCCACCAGATCGAAGGACTTGTTGCCGGCGACCAGCGGCATGCCGTTGGAGAGCGATACCTGATAAGTGGATCCGTCCTGCACCTGAACGTTGACGTCGACCAGATCGCCCAGGTCGCTGACCAGCTTGTCGCGCTGATCGAGCAGGGCGTTGGGCTCTTCGCCGCTGCGGGCGCGCGCCAGCGTCACCTGCTTGTTGAGATCGGCAATCTGGTCGCTGAGATTGTTGACCTGGGTGACCACGTCGCCGATCTGGCCGTTGATGCCTTCACGCATGTCGCTGAGATAGCTGTCATAGGCACGAAACTGCGCCGCCATGCTGCGGGACGTACCCAGCACGCCCTCCCGAGCCGCCGCATCCGCCGGCGAGCCGGTCAGATCCTCCACGCTGGAGAAGAACCCCTGCATCAGCGTCGTCAGGCCGGAGTCGCTGTCCGCCAGCAGATCGTCGATCTGGTTGACCTGACTCTGGTAGGTCTCCAGTGCCGCCTGCCGACTGTTGACCTGGTTGAGCTGGGAGCTGATATAGCCGTTGTACTGGCGCTGGATGCCGTCGACGCTGACGCCGGAGCCCGCTCCGCCGCCACTGGCGTTCTGGCCCAGTAGCGTCAGCTGTCGGCTGTAGCCATCGGTGTAGACGTTGCTGATGTTGTTGCTGGTGGTGGACAGCGCGTTCTGTGCCGCGCTCAACCCACTGAGACCAATCGAAAACAGGCTCATATCGCTATCCCGTGAAACGCCATCGAGAGTCCGGCGCGGATCCGTGCAAAGTTATGATTTCTATCGGCTGTATCCGCCACTTCTTGAATCTTGGCCGGGGTGATTTCGCAACGTTTTGTTACTGCACACCGCCTCCCGAACAGCCACTAGAAAATCGCGGAGGGTAACGTATCCGGACCGAAGGGGTTGTCGTCATCGCTGGCGGCGGCCAGCAGCCCGCGGTCAGGGAGGGCGTCCAATCCGCCCAGCTGCGCCATGATCCCCTGAAGCTTCTCGGCATACCGCGGGTCCGTGGCGTAACCGCCCTGCTGCAACGCCCGTGCGGCCTGGTCGGGCGACGACGCCGCCACCACGCCCCGATAACGGGGGTTGTCACCGATCAAGCTGGCGTAATCGGCGAATGCCTCCGTATAGGAGTCGTAGACGCGGAAACGGTCGGCCATCTTGAGCGGCCGGCCATTCACGTATTCGGTGGTGGTGATTTCCGTGGTGGCGCCCTGCCATGACCGCCCGGCCTTGATACCGAACAGATTGTGGCTGTTGCCGCCGTTGGCGGTGGGAATTTCCCGCTGACCCCAGCCTGTCTCGAGCGCCGCCTGGGCGAGGATCAGTTCGGCGGGCACTCCCGACGCCTGCTCGGCGCGCCGGGCGGGCCCCGCCAACTGCTCGAGGAAGGCACGAACGTGGGCCGGACGATCGTCGCCATCGGCGCGTGCCGACGAAGGTGCGACGTCGACATCGTTGTCCGTCGCGCCGTTGCCGGGCGTTCCAGAGATCGCCATGTCATGGCGGGATGCGTCCGACGCGAATCCGGGAGTGCGCAGGCCACCGTGCAGCAGTCGCGGCGTCCCACGCGGGATGCCGGCAATCAAGGCCGAGGCGTCCTCCTTGCCGCTGGCCGCCGGCAGCGCCATCGTCCCGGGCAAGCCGCTTCCCTCCAGCTGCTGCACGAGCTGATCGGCCAGCCCCAGCCCCTTCCCCGCCAACTGCTGGGCCCACTGCTGGTCCTGCATCGAGCGCATCATGTCCATCTGATGGCTCTGCAGCAGACCGGACTGGGGGCTGGCATCGCGCATGCTCTTGAGCATCATTTGCAGAAAGACCGCCTCGAACTGGCGCGACGCTTCCTTGAGGCTGCCCTGCGGCGAGTTCGCCGCGCTGTACTTGAGCCGCTGCACGCTCTGGACGTCGAGCGCGAACTGGCCGGAGAGATCGTTGCCCATCGTCATCAGATGATATCCAGTTCGGCGTTGAGCGAGCCCGCGGACTTCAATGCCTGCAGGATCGACATCAGGTCCTGGGGCGAAGCCCCCAGCGCGTTCAGCGCATTGACGACATCCATCAGGTCGGCGCTGGTCTGGACCACCTGCAGCGCGCCGCCCTCCTGCTGCACGCTGATATCGGCATTGGGTACCACGGTCGTGTCGCCGCCGGCCAGAGCGTTGGGCTGGCTGACCTGCGGATTGGAGTCGATGACGATCGACAGGTTGCCGTGGGCCACCGCAGCGCGGTTCAAGGTGACGGTATCCGACAGCACCACGGACCCGGTGCGGGCGTTGACGATCACCTTGGCCGGGCCGCGCTCGGTGGTGACGTCGACACCCTGCACCCGGGCCAGGAAGGTGACACGATCGTTGCTGTTGGCGGGCAGCTTGAGCTGCACCGTCCGCCCATCGAGCGCGGCCGCCACCGGCGCACCGAACTCCTGGTTGATGGCCGCCACCATGCGGCGCGCGTTCTCGAAGTCGGACCGCTTGAGGAACAGGTCCAGCGTCCCGCTGGCGTCGCCCAGGCGCACCGGCACCTCCTGCTCGACCAGTCCGCCACCCGGAATTCGTCCCGCCGCCAGGTGGTTGACGGAGACGCTGCTGCCGGCCGCCTGGGCGCCGGCGCCGCCGACATAGACG